>CANFOR010000086.1 GCA_947448675.1 Betaproteobacteria bacterium | reverse complement strand
GTCAATCCTGGCTCGCCTTTTGGCGGTTACGGCCAAAGCGGCTACGGGCGCGAAATGGGTTTTGATGCCATGCGTGAATACACCCAAGTCAAGAGTGTGTGGATCAATGTCGATGCACAAATAGCCCCGCATTACCCGCGCTGAAAATTCGTCCGTTGGAACTATTTTTAACCCCCAAAGAAGGAGACATCGATGCCATTCAATCGCCGACAATTTACCCAAGCCGCCACGGCCCTGGCAGCTGTGGGAACCAGTTCCATGGTGTTTGCCGCAGACACCTTGAAAATTGGCTATGTATCGCCGCAAACCGGGCCATTGGCCCCCTTTGGCGAGGCCGACAAATGGGTCATCGACCAAATGAACACGGCCTTTAAAAATGGCCTCACTGTGGGTGGCAAAAAGTACGACGTGCAAATTATTTTGAAAGACAGCCAGTCCAACCCGAATCGCGCAGGTGAGGTGGCCAATGATTTGATTTTGAAAGACAAAGTCGCCTTGGTCTTGACCGCTGGCACCCCTGAAACTGCCAATCCGGTGAGCGATGCCTGCGAGCTCAATGAAGTGCCTTGCATCTCCAGCGTGGTGCCTTGGCAGCCTTGGTTTTTTGGTCGCAAGGGCGATCCTGCCAAAGGCTTCAACTGGACCTACCATATGTTTTGGGGCCTGGAAGATGTGATCGCCAATTTCACCAATGGCTGGAAGACGGTTGCGACGAACAAAAAAGTCGGCGGTCTGTTCCCCAACGATGGCGACGGCAATGCCTGGGGTGACAAAGAGCTGGGCTTTCCGAAACCGCTCGCGGCCATGGGCTATACGCTCAACGACCCAGGGCGCTTCCAAAATGGTACGCAAGACTTCAGTGCGCAGATCGCCGCTTTCAAAAAAGACGGTGTCGAAATCGTCACCGGTGTGGTGATTCCGCCCGACGCCAAAACCTTTTTAACTCAGGCCAAGCAGCAGGGCTTTAAACCCAAAGTCATTACCCTGGGCAAGGCCCTGCTGTTTCCGGGCGCCATCGAGGCCCTGGGGGACTTGGGTGAGGGCTTAACAACCGAAGTGTGGTGGAGTCCCTCGCACCCCTTTGCATCGTCTTTAACCGGGCAAAGCGCGAAGGCCTTGGCCGAGGCCTATGAAGCCAGCGCCAAGAAGCAGTGGACCCAGCCGATTGGCTTTGCCCACGCTTTGTTTGAAGTGGCTTCCAATGCGCTGTCGCGCGCCAAAACCCTCAAGGCCGCTGACGTGCGCGATGCAGTTGCTGCCACCTCCATTGCAACGGTTGTAGGCCCTGTCAAATGGGGTGGTGGTGGCCCGTTCAAAAACGTCAGCAAAACCCCCTTGGTTTTGGGCCAGTGGAACAAGGGTAAAAAATACAAGTATGAGTTGACCATCGTCAACAACGAGACCGCCAAGTCGATCCCGACAGGCGGCGCAATCAAGGCCATGTAAGGTTTTGCTTGAGCCTGCTTGCCCTGCACCACGTTTGCAAGTCCTATGGCGCTTTGAAGGTCACCGACAGCATCTCGCTGTCGGTGCAGCAGGGCGAAGTCTTGGGCATCTTGGGGCCCAATGGAGCGGGCAAGACCACGCTGTTCAACCTGATATCGGGTGATGTGCGTGTCGACGCGGGCAGGGTGGAATACGCAGGCAAAGACATCACAGGCCTCAAAGCCCATCAGCGCTGCCATGCGGGCATTGGTCGCAGCTACCAAGTGCCCCAGCCCTTTGGCAATATGACGGTGTTTGAAAACTTGGTCACCGCGGCTTGTTTTGGGGCCCAAGAGAGCGAACGCCAAGCTTGGCATACTGCCCACGAGGTGCTGGAACAAACTGGCCTGCAGGCCAGCGCCAACCAAGCGGCGGGCAGCCTGACCTTGCTCAACCGCAAGCGTTTGGAGTTGGCCCGGGCTTTGGCCACGCGCCCGCAATTGCTGCTGTTGGACGAGATTGCCGGTGGTCTGACCGAACCTGAAGCCCTGCTGCTGGTGGCTGAAATGCAGCGCATCAAAGCGCGCGGCGTCACCATGATTTGGATCGAACACGTTGTACATGCGTTGTTGTCCTTGGCCGACCGTTTATTGGTCATTCACTTTGGACAAAAACTTGCTGAAGGCCTGCCCCAAGATGTGATGGCCAACCCCGAGGTGCGCCGCGTTTACATGGGCATCGACGTATGACGAGCCTCTTGTCTACGCACAACTTGCAGGCCTTTTATGGCGACGCCCAAGCCTTGTTTGGCGTTGACTTTGAACTGAATGAGGGTGAGGTCGTTGCCATGATCGGTGCCAACGGCGCGGGCAAATCCACCTTTCTCAAAAGTTTGCTGGGTCAGGTGAAGGTGCCGCGCCAGGCCGTTCAGTTTCAAGGCCACGGCATTGGTGGTTTGCCGACCAACGAGATCGTGCGCAGCGGCATTGCCCTAGTTCCCGAAGGACGCAAACTCTTTCCCAGTTTGAGCGTAGAAGAAAACTTGCTCATGGGCGCAATGGCGGGCCGCAGCGGGCCTTGGAACTTGCAGCGCCTCTACCAGCTCTTCCCCATTTTGCAAGAGAAGCGTTTTGCACCCAGCACCTCGCTCTCCGGCGGCCAGCAGCAAATGGTGGCCCTGGGCCGTGCGCTGATGGGCAACCCGCTCATCTTGCTGTGTGACGAGTTATCGCTGGGCTTGGCGCCGATTGTGATCGGCGAAATTTACAAAGCCATGCCGCGCATATGTGCCGAGGGTATGACGGTGGTGATCGTCGAGCAAGACGTCGGCTTGGCCCAGCAGGTCTCGCAGCGCATGCTGTGTTTACAAGAAGGTCGCGTGTCTTTGCAAGGGCGTTCAAACGAGTTGAGCCGCGCACAAATTTCACAAGCTTATTTTGGACTTTAGAACATCAGCATGATCGAAACCCTGGTACAAGCAATACTTTTAGGCGGTTTGTACGCCCTGTTTGCCTTGGGCCAATCGCTCATGTTCGGCGTGATGCGCTTGACCAATACCGCCCAAGGCGACTTCATTATCTTGGCGGCTTTTGCCGCCATTGCTGGCAGTACCGTGTTGGGCCCCACTCCGGCCATGCTTTTGATCTTGCCCGTGGCTTTTGGCTTTGGTTATGTATTGCAGCGCTATGTACTCAATGGCGCCCTGGGGCGCGACCCGCTGCCCTCTTTGGTGGTGACTTTTGGTTTGTCCATCGTTATCCAAAACCTCTTGCTGGAACTGTTCTCTGCCGACCCGCGTTCCATCGATGTGGGCAGCCTGGGCACCCAGGCCTTGCCGCTGGGCGAATCGCTCTCGATCGGCGTGCTGCCGCTCTTGGTTTTGCTGCTGGCCGTGAGCGCCACTGCAGCCCTGCAGTGGCTGTTTACCCACACGGCCTTGGGTCGCAGTTTTCGCGCCGTCTCAGACGACCGCGAGACCGCTGAGCTGATGGGCCTGCATGCAGGCAAAACCTATGCCTTGGCCACTGCCATTGCCTTTGTATTGATCGCCCTAGCAGGGGTGATGCAAGCCATGCGCAGCACGGTGGCACCGTCGGACGGGCCGCTCTTGCTGCTGTTTGCCTTCGAGGCCGTCATCATGGGTGGCATGGGCTCGTTTTGGGGCACGCTCGCCGGTGCCATGATCTTGGGCCTAGCCCAGCAAATCGGTTTTCGCATCGACCCCGGCTGGGGCATTTGGTTTGGCCATATGGTGTTTTTGGCGCTGCTGGTGTTGCGCCCCCAAGGCTTGTTTCCTAAAACCCGAGCCTGATCGGAGTCGCATGCAAGTCACTTCCTTCTACGTCGAACGCGGCAACCGTGCCAGCCAAGTGGCCCTGCCTTGCACCGCAGCGCTGTTGCTCGTGGCCATCAGCCTGCCTTGGTGGGGCGAGTCCAGTTGGATGCATGAGTTTGTTGAAATCGCTTGTTATTTCATTTTCGCGTTAATGTGGAACCTGCTCGCAGGCTATGGCGGCATGGTCAGCATTGGCCAGCAAGCTTTTTTTGGCTTGGGCGGCTATGTGATGCTGCTGCTGGGCAATTTTGCAGGCTTCAACCCCTTTGTTGCTGTGCCAGTGGCGGCCCTCGTGGCGGGCCTGGTGGCCTGGCCCGTTTCTAAAATTGCCTTCCGTTTGCAAGGGGGTTATTTTGCGATAGGCACTTGGGTCATTTCTGAAGTGTTTCGCTTGAGCTTTGCCAACCTGTCAGCGGTGGGGGGCGGCTCGGGCACTTCGCTCACGGCTCTGCGCGGCATTAACAAAGCCACGCGCGAGAGCACCACCTATTGGATGGCCTTGACCTGCATGGTGGCGGCCATCAGTTTGGTCTATGTGTTCTTGCGCAGCAAGCGCGGCCTAGCCCTGCTGGCCATTCGCGACAACGAAGTGGCCGCCCAGTCGCAGGGCATCGACGTAGCCCGCATGAAGCTGGCCGTCTACACCGTGGCAGCCTTTGGCGCGGGTTTGGCTGGTGCACTGTATTTTGTGGGCAATTTGCGCATCAGCCCCGACGCCGCTTTCAGCGTGAATTGGAGTGCGTTTGCAATTTTCATGGTGGTGATTGGTGGCATTGGTCGGATTGAAGGGCCTATTCTTGGCGCCTTGATTTTTTGGTTGCTCAGTAAGTTCCTCAGTAGCTATGGCACTTGGTATTTGCTTGGCCTGGGCTTGCTGGCCATCGTCATTACGCTGTACTTCAAACAGGGTTTGTGGGGCTATGCGCAGCAACGCTGGGGTTGGAGCCTGTTTCCTACCCAGCGCACTCTGCGCCAGCATGAGCAGCTACAAAAAATATAGCTGCCTACGCGCATAGAATAAGGCTTACAAGGTATTTTTATGGCTCATTTAGACGCATCACAAACCCCAGCACCGACAACAGCACAGGCCGGTTTACTGCACATCGTGCTGTGGCAATTGCATGGCGAGACGGCCCAGGCGCGGCAAGCGAAAGCCCAGCAACTGAGCCACTCGTTTCGCGCCTTGTTAGGTACGGTGCCGGGTTTGCTCCAGCTTGATGTGGGGCCTAATGCGGTGGCCGCTGCCGACGCCTGGGACATGGCCGTGGCCATGCGGTTTGCCAACCGCGCAGCACTCGATGCCTACAACGAACACCCACTGCATTTGGGCATCAAAGCCCTGATGGGCCCGCAGCGCCGTGTCCGCGCGCAAATCGACTTGGCCTTGGGTGCACAGGCTCATGCGCAGGAGGAGGCATGATCAACAAAATCGCCTCCTCTATCGAAGCCGCGCTCTCCGGCATTGCCGACGGCTCGGTGGTCATGATCGGTGGCTTTGGCACGGCGGGTATTCCCGACGCGTTGATCGACGGCCTGATCGCCCAAGGCGCCAAAGAGCTCACCGTGGTCAACAACAACGCGGGCAATGGCGAGACCGGCTTGGCCGCTTTGCTGAAAGCGGGGCGGGTGCGCAAAATCATTTGCAGCTTCCCGCGCCAGGCCGACAGCCAGGTGTTTGACGCGCTCTACCGTAGCGGCAAGCTAGAGCTCGAACTCGTGCCCCAAGGCAATTTGGCCGAGCGCATCCGCGCAGCGGGCGCGGGCATTGGGGCCTTCTTTTCGCCCACGGGCTACGGCACCGAACTGGCCAAAAACGCGGACGGCAGCGCCAAAGAAACCCGGCTCATCAAGGGCAAACACTATGTGCTGGAGCAGCCCATCCATGCCGACGTAGCCCTCATCAAGGCTGAGCTGGGCGACCGCTGGGGCAACTTGGTTTACCGCAAAGCGGCGCGCAACTTTGGCCCGGTCATGGCCATGGCTGCCAAGCGCACCGTGGCCAGCGTATTTGAGGTGGTGGGCTTGGGCGTACTCGACCCCGAGGCCATCGTCACGCCGGGCATTTTTGTGCACCACGTGGTGCCGCTGCCACGCAGCGCCACCCAGGCCGCTGGTTTTGCACAAAAAACACCGCAAACCCAGGAGAATAGAGCGTGAGCAGCTATCAAAAACGCAGCAAAGAGGCGCTGGCCGCACGCGTCGCGCAAGACATGTTTGAGGGCGCTTACGTCAACCTGGGCATTGGCATGCCCACCTTGGTGGCCAACCATTTGCCCGCTGGCTTAGAAGTGATCTTGCAAAGCGAGAACGGCATTTTGGGCATGGGCCCGGCACCCACTGAGGGCAGCGAAGACTACGACCTCATCAATGCGGGCAAACAGCCTGTGACGCTCTTGCCGGGCGGCGCCTACTTTCACCATGCCGACAGCTTTGCCATGATGCGCGGCGGGCATCTAGACATCTGCGTGCTCGGGGCCTTTCAAGTATCAAGCACCGGCGACTTGGCCAACTGGCACACCGGCGAGGCTGGGGCCATTCCGGCTGTGGGCGGTGCGATGGACTTGGCCACGGGAGCCAAGCAAACCTGGGTCATGATGGACCTGCTCACCAAGCAAGGCCAGAGCAAGGTGGTGGCCCAGTGCAGCTACCCGCTCACCGGCATTGCCTGCGTCAAGCGCATCTACACCGACCTGTGCACGCTAGAGTGCACGCCGCAAGGCCTGCGCTTGATCGACTGCGTGCCCGGCCTGGACCACGCCGCACTGCAAACTTTGATTGGCTTACCGCTACAAGCAACTTAACAAGGCACCTATGCGCAACCTCGACCAACACACGATCACCGCCGCAGTGCACGAACGCTTTGCCAACACGCCTGACGCGCGCCTGAAAAAAATCCTGCACAGCCTGGTGCAGCACCTGCACGACTTTGCCCGCGAGGTCGAGTTGACTGAAGCCGAGTGGATGCAGGGCATTGAGTTTCTTACCGCCACTGGGCACATGAGCGACGCCAAGCGCCAAGAATTTATTTTGCTCAGTGACACCCTGGGCTTATCGATGCTCACCGTGGCCATGAACCAGCAAAAACCTGCGGGCTGCACCGAGGCCACCGTGTTTGGTCCCTTCCATGTTGCCGATGCGCCGCAGTACGCGCATGGCGAAGACGTTGCCAATGGCGCGGTGGGCGTGCCTTGCCTGGTGCGCGGCAGTGTGCAGGGCTTGCAGGGTGAGCCCATTGCCAATGCGCTCATTGACGTGTGGCAGGCCGACGCCGACGGCAAATACGATGTGCAATACACCGGCCAGCAAGAGCAACGCGCACGCGGCGTGCTGCGTTCAGGTGCCGACGGGCGCTTCCATTTCAAGAGCATTGTGGCCAACGCCTACCCCATTCCTGACGACGGGCCGGTGGGAAGCATGCTGCGCGCCACCAAGCGCCACAGCTGGCGGCCAGCACACCTGCACTTCATGATCGAAGCGCCGGGCTATGAGACCTTGGTCACCCATGTGTTCCGCAAAGGCGATGTGTATTTGGATTCGGACGCAGTCTTTGGCGTGCGCCAATCGCTAGTGGCCGATTGGGTCCAGCAGCAGGACGGCAGCTACAGCTTAGACTTTGATTTTGTGCTCAATCCAATAGCAAAATCCGCTGCAACGCCCGTAAAATAAGCGTGAGTAGCTATAAAAATTATAGCTAACCGAAGTGCTTTGCCTGCGCCAAAGCACCCATGCGCGTGCTGATAGCAAAAAACTGGGCTACCGTTTCGTCAATGATTTCTTGCGCAGTTTTGATGGAGTCGATCAAGCCCGCACTTTGCCCGGCCAGGGCGGGGGCGGCTTCCATGTCGCCACCAAAGTAGAGGTTTTGCAGATTGGCAAAAGTGTCAGTGGGCATAAGGCCAGCATCAAAAATAGCTTGGGTGCGCTGGCTTTTGAGTGAGCGAATGCAGGGGCTGGCTTTTTTGTTCAACACCCAAGTGCCCGTTTCGCTGGCGCTAACGATGGCATTTTTGTAGTTTGCGTGCACCGGGCTCTCGGTACAGCTGACAAAGCGCGTGCCCATTTGAATGGCCTCGGCACCCACTGCAAAGGCCGCAGCCATGCCGCGCCCGTCGCAAATGCCGCCTGCGGCGATCAGGGGCACATTCACCTTGGCACGGATAGCTTGTAGCAAGACCAGGGTCGAGACTTCTTCGGGGTTTTTAAAGCCACCGCCTTCGGCACCCTCAACGACCAAACCGTCAACGCCTGCATCGACGCTTTTCAGCGCGGCCTCGACGGTGGGCACCGCGTGGTAGACCACAATGCCCGCCTCGTGCAAGGGCTGGACAAACTTGGCCGGGCTACCTGCCGAGGTGCTGACAAATCGCACGCCACTGCTACAGACAAAGCGCAGCATCGCGTCGTCTTTTAAGAAGCGAATCGGCAAGTTCACGCCAAACGGCAGGCCCAAGCTGTGCATGTGCACGATTTCTGCCTTGCAGGCTTCGGTCTCGCCGGACGAAGTTTCGATCACGCCCAGCCCACCCGCGCGCGACACTGCGCTGGCCAACTGCCGACGGGCAATCCAGCCCATCGGCGCTTGCACAATGGGATAGCGTGCCCCAGTGTGTTCCAGAACGCGGTTCAAGCGATTATTTGATTTTGATCTTGCCGCGCGGGATCACCGTGGTGGTGGGCGGCATCGGGCGATCGGACGTGCCCTCTTTGGGCGGCGAAGTGTCCTTCTTGGGCTTTTTCGCCATTTTTTCTTTGCGTTGGTCGCCTTTGGCCATGCTGTGCTCCTGGTGGAATGATGATGGCTAAATGGTACCCGAAGGCAAGCGCTTGCAACGCTTGCTGGGGATTATTCTTTGACCGAACCCGTCATGCCTGAGACGTAGTACTCGACGAAGAATGAATAAATAAAGGCCACCGGCAGCGAGCCAAACAACGCACCCGCCATGAGCGATCCCCAGTGGTAGACGTCGCCCTCGACCAGCTCCGTGACCACACCTACAGGGATGGTCTTGATCTCGCTCGACGAGACAAAAGTGAGCGCATAAATGAACTCGTTCCAAGACAGCGTGAAGGCAAAAATACCCGCTGAAATGAGGCCCGGCACGGCCAAGGGCAGCACGATCTTCACCAAGATCTGCCAGCGGTTCGCCCCGTCGATCAAGGCGCATTCTTCCAGCTCAAAGGGGATGGAGCGAAAGTAGCCCATCAGCAGCCAAGTGCAGAAAGGAATTAAGAAGGTCGGGTAGGTGAGGATGAGTGCCAGGCGCGTGTCAAACAGCCCGAGCTGAAACACCACCGAAGCCAGCGGAATGAACAGAATCGAGGGCGGCACCAAGTAAGCCAAGAAGATGCCCAGGCCGACATATTTGGCACCCGAGAAACGCAGGCGCTCAATAGCATAGGCCGCCAGCACCGAAGCCCCGAGCGAGAAGAAGGTGGCCACCACCGAGACCAAGACCGTGTTCCACATCCACTGCGGGTAAGCGGTGTCGAACAGCAGTTTTTTGATGTGGTCCAGCGTGGGCGCAATCACCCAAAAAGGGTTGCCGTCGCGCGAGAGCAACTCGTTATTGGGTTTGAAGGTGGTGATGCCCATCCAGTAAAACGGAAACAGCAAGACAAACAAAAAAACCAATAATGGCAAATAAGCGGTGAAGAACTTGCGCGCAGGCGAGTCCAGGTAGCTCATGCCGACGGTGTCGGCGCTGGTGTCTTGGCTCATTTGTCGGCTCCACCTTGTTGCCATGCGCGGCGCTGCAAGCCAAAGTAGCTAAACAATATCGCTCCCAGTAAAAACGGCACCATGGCAATCGAAATCGCTGCGCCTTCGCCCAGCGCACCACCTGGAATCGCGCGTTGGAAAGACAGCGTGGCCATCAGGTGTGTGGCGTTCAGCGGCCCGCCGCGCGTGATGACGTAAATCAGCTGAAAGTCGGTAAAGGTAAATAGCACCGAGAAGGTCATTACCACTGCAATGATGGGCGTCAGCAGAGGCAGGGTGACATGCATAAACTGCTGCCAAGGCGTGGCGCCGTCAATGGCCGAGGCCTCGTAGTACGAGGGCGAAATGGTTTGCAAACCGGCTAGCAAAGTAATCGCCACAAAGGGCACGCCGCGCCACACATTGGCGGTGATGACCGAGAAGCGGGCGTTCCAGGGGCTGCCCAAAAAGTCAATGTAGTGGTCGATCCAACCCATCTTGACCAGCATCCAACTGATGATAGAAAACTGCGAGTCAAAAATCCACCAAAAAGCGATGGCTGAGAGCGCGGTTGGCACGATATAGGGCAGCAGAATCACCGCGCGAAAAAAGGTTTTAAAGCGCAGGTTCTTGTTCAGTAGCAAGGCCAGCCACAGGCCGAGAAAAAACTTCAGCACGCTGGCCACGGTGGTGTAGAACAGGGTGTTGAACAGGGCCAACTGGGTGACGCTATCGCCGATCAAAAACGCATAATTCTCAAAACCGATCCACTCGCCACCGCGGCCAATTTTGGCGTCGGTAAAACCCAGCCACACCCCCAGGCCGAGTGGATAAGTTAAAAACAGCAGCAGCAACACTGCTGCGGGCAGCATAAAAATGAGCCCCAGCACATTGCGGCTGTTTTGTAGTTTTTCGAACATTTAGACCTTGTAGTAACGCTCCGCACGCTTTTGCGCGCGTTCGGCAGCTTCTTTGGGGGTTTTAGAGCCGCTGGCAGCTTCGGCAACCATGTTGCAGACGATGAAGTCGGCCGCAGCGCCTGCCGAGGCATAGCCCAGCTTGCCTGCGTAGCCTGCGGGACGCATGTTCTTCACGGCATCGCGGTAAGGCGTGTTCTTCGGGTCGTCCGTCCACACGGCGGTTTTGGCATAGGTGGCCAGGGGCGGTGCAATATAGCCACCGGCGGCAGTTTGCCAAGGGTCAAACTGTTCTTGCTCCATCATGAAGCGCAAGAACTCTTGCGCCGCCTGCGGGTACTTGGTGTACTTCATGATCATTTGGTTAAAGAACAAATGCGACTCCGTGGGCACGCCCACAGGCCCAATCGGGAAGGACG
>CANFOR010000085.1 GCA_947448675.1 Betaproteobacteria bacterium | reverse complement strand
CAAACACCCCCTCGCCCCATTCCACGTTGTTCAAATAAATTTCCAAAATACGCTGTTTGTCCAACAGCAGCTCCAACGCCAGCGTCAACACAAACTCTTGGCCTTTGCGCACCAAGTTACGTTCGCCTGAGAGCAACAGATTTTTGGCCAATTGCTGGCTGATGGTTGAGCCGCCCACAATTTTCACGCGTTTGCTTTTTTGCGCTTGGGTAGCATTTTTTTGCCAGGCTTTTTCAATCGCCTCCCATTCGACGCCATTGTGGAATGCAAAATCGCTGTCCTCAGAGGCGATCACTGCGCGTTTGATGTTGTCTGAAATGCCTGCATAGCCAACCCATTCTTGGCGCCATGGCAGGCTGCCCTGGGCATTGGCAATGCGCCAAGCTTCTGAGCGTTGGAAGCAGGTGGCCTCTGGATTGACCCAGGCCGTGAGCGCAATGCGTGCGATAAAAAAAACTTGCAAGGCCAACAGCGCAATGCCCAGCCAGGCCAACCAGCGTAAGAAGATTTTCGCAGTCGCTTTCATTGGCCCGTGAGCTGGGTTTCTAGGGTTTCGTCTCGGGTAAATTTAAAGCGCGAGACCACCACAATTTGGTCGGCTTGGCGGCGCATAGCCTCGCTAAAACTGCCAAAAGGCCCGGCAGCTTT
The DNA here is from genome assembly GCA_947448675.1 of Betaproteobacteria bacterium. GTDB lineage: Bacteria > Pseudomonadota > Gammaproteobacteria > Burkholderiales > Burkholderiaceae_C > CANFOR01. Next base: position 10,347 of record CANFOR010000085.1, on the reverse strand, counting down.
GGCAATGGCTTGGGCCCGGCGGTCGAGCGTCAGGCTGCCCGAGGTTTGTACCACTTCGGTGGAGAGCACCCGCCCGTCAAAGTTCACGGTCACGATCATGGTCAGCGCACCATAGAGCTTGCGCCCCGCAGCCTCTGGAAAGTTCTCGGTGCCTTTGTCTTCAATTTTGTGGCGCAGCTTGTCGTAGTACACGGCGTAGGCTTCTTCGCGTGTGGCCGGGCTGATAAAGCGCTTCTTAGGGCGGGCGTTTTCTTCGTTGATGCGCCGCTCAATCTCGGCCAGCAGGTTCATCAACTGGCGGCGTTTGTCTTCTTGGGCTTGGGCTGCGGGCTGGGCGCTGCTGGGTTTGGGGTCTTGCGCAGCCATTTTGGCCAGCTGCTGCTTGTACATGGCCAGCATCATCTGCTGCTGCGCTTGCAAAGACTCGACTTTTTTCTGCGCGTCTTCGCTGGCGTCGCCCAGCTCCATCAGGGCCGAGGGTGGCAGCGGCGTGGTGGCACGGCCGGTTTCGGTGTCGCCACCGCCTGCCAGTGAGGCCTGGGCAATAGCCTTGGCTTTGTCGGGCCGTTCATTGCTTTTGGCATTGACCAAGATTACTTCCAGCGGCGTGTCTTGGAACACGCGGTTAAAGCTTTCGGGGTCAACCCAGCGCACCGTGAGCAGCACGGCATGCACGGCAATAGAGGCCGCCAGCGCCCATTGCAGGGTGCTGAAGTCGCGGAGCTTGGCGAGCAGATTCACGGGCTCAATTATCGCCGTGGAAAAGTGTGCCCTTGCCTCAACCCGCAGCGTTGGCCACAGTTTCTGCGCCAGCTTCTGGTAAGGATTCGTTCACGTCTACCGCAATGCTGATCGGCCCGGCCATGGGTTCGTCGTCGTCGTCGGGCTCGGGTTTGCTTGCTTCGCCCGTCGCAGCGTCGGCGTCGAGCCGCGCGACCACAGTGCCGCTTACGTCCAACGCAATCTCGTCAATCGTGCCCAGCTTGACGCGCACCCGCGCGCCGCGTGGCAGGCCTTGCGCGCCCAGCACCGGCAACACCAGGGGCAGGCTGTCAGCGCGCACCAGGCCGTCTTTGAACAGCGTTGCGTCCAGCTCGGTAATGCCTTGCTGCTGCAAGTATTTGAGCGTCCAAAAGCGCTCCATGGCCTGCTGGTTGGCGTTGTAGGCGCTGTAGGCCGCGTCAAAGGCCGAGATAATGGAAAACAGCTCGGCGTCTTTGGGTTTAAAGGGCGCAGCCAGGGCCGCCGTGCGGCCATGGCGGGCGCAGGCAATGATCTGCCACTGGTTGACCATGTCGGTATAGCGGCGCAGCGGCGAGGTCGCCCAGGCGTAGCTCTTTACACCAATGCCCGCGTGCGGCAAAGCCCGGGTGCCCATGCGCACCTTCACGCCCGGTGCCAAGCTGGCCTGGCTGCGGTAAATGGCGGGCACGCCGCACTGGTGCATCCACTCGCCCCAGGTGCTGTTGGCCAAAATCATCGCCTCGGCCACGATCAGGTCGAGCGGCGCGCCGCGCTGTCGGGTGCTGATCTCCACCTGCTCATTGCCGCTGGGCTCGCCCACACAGCCGGGCAGGCGGAAGTTGTAGTCGGGCCGGTTAAAAGTCTCGGGTTTGCCGCGCACCACTTCACGCTGGGCCTTTAAATGCTGCGCCAAGCGGTACAAAAATGATAGCTGTGCACGCACATTCTGTGCGGCTTGCGGCGTGTTTTGGCTCTCAAAAGCAGGGTTTTGTAGCCATTCTGCGGTGACCACAGCGTCGAGCTGGTCGTGGCGCAGGTTGTGCGCAATCGGCACGCGCTCGAGCTTGGTCTCGCTGCTTTGGATGGCCAAAGTTTCAGCGTCAAAGGCCACGTACAAAGACACGGCCGGGCAGTCGCGGCCCTCCGCCAGTGTGTAGCGCTGCACGACCTCGTCGGGCAGCATGGTGATTTTTTGGCCCGGCATGTAGACGGTGGACAAACGGTGGCGCGCTACCAAGTCGATAGCGCTTCCCGTAGCCATGGCAAGCCCTGGCGCGGCAATGTGTACGCCGATGGTGATGCTGGCAGTGCCCAAGCCTTGCACCGAGAGCGCGTCGTCAATCTCGGTGGTCTGCGAGTCGTCGATCGAGAAAGCTGGTACGCTGGCCAGGGGTAGCACTTCGGTAATCTCGGGGGCGCTGAGCGCAGGGAAGCCCGTGCCTTTGGGAAAGTTTTCCAGCACAAAACGCCGCCAGTGGAACTGGTAGGGCGAGTCGATGGCACCGGCGCGTTGCAGCAGCAGCAAGGGCGCGGTCTGGCTGGCGCGCGCGGCCAGCAACACGGCTTTGTACTCGGGCCCGTTTTTGTCGGGCTTGAACAAAATTTTGTAGAGTTGCTCTTTGATGGGCTCAGGGCATTGCCCGTTTTGCAACTGCTGCGCCCACTCTTCCACTTGCGCCACTTGCTGCTTCTTTTTCTCTATGGCCAGCAGGGCCTGCGCTATGACTTCAGGAGCGGCCTTCTTAAAGCGGCCCTTGCCGGCGCGCCGAAAGTAGTGCGGCGCACCAAACAAGCAGTACAGCGTGGCGGCCTGTTCGGCCAGGCTGGCTTGTTTGCTGAAGTATTCAACGGCCAAGTCGCCAAAACCAAACTCGTCTTCGGGCGCAAACTCGTAGGCCAGTTCTAGGTCCATGGCGGCGCTGGCCGTTTGCGCGGCGGCCATCAGCTCGGACGGAGACGGTTTGTCAAAGCGCAGCACGATGTGCGCCGCCTTCACCTTGACCCGCTTGCCCGACTCCAACTCCACCTGGGCCGAACTCTCGGCCTCAGACAAAACCCGCCCGCCCAGGAACTTCCCGGCTTCTTCAAAAAGTACATACATGGCGCGATTGTCCCATGCGGCCACGCGCTGAGAGCGCAGGTAAAAGGCAGCGCAAGAGGCTTGGTAAAAAGACTTGGCACGCAGGTCGCAGCAGGCGTACCATGGGCAGCTCGAGCACCAAACCCAGAAAGCCCACCATGAGCACACCCGTACGCGCTGCAGAAACCCCGTTTGCCGTGAAGGTCGAACAAGGCAAAGACTACTACTGGTGCGCCTGCGGCCAGAGCAAAACCCAGCCCCTTTGTGACGGCACCCACAAGGGCGGCAGCTTCGTGCCCGTCAAGTACAGCGCCAGCGAGAGCAAAGAGGTTTATTTCTGCGGCTGCAAGGCCAGCGCCCACCCGCCGCTGTGCGACGGCAGCCATAAAAACGCGCATTGAACGCAGCCAGTACGGTTGCGCTAAGCGAGCTGCAAAAACTGCAGCACCGCAGGCAGTTGCTCGGCAAAGCCTGAGAGGCCGTGGTCTGAGCCTTCGAGCAACAAACCTGGGCAGCCCGCGTAGGCGGCTTGCATCTCGCGCCAGCTCAGCAGTTCGTCGCCCTTGGCGATGACGGTAAAAATTTTGGCTTTCATTTGCTCTGAAATATGTAGCGCTCCACGCATATCTGGTGTGCCTATGCGGCGCAATTCCTCAATAAATGAGGCTTGGAAAAAGATTTTTTCGTCGGGCTGCTGCCACACTGCGTGTTCGCCAATATGGCGCTCCAGGTCGCGCGCCGGTTGCACCGCCGGGTTGAGTAGCACCGCCTTACAGCCTAAGCGGCAGGCCAGGGCCGTGGCGTAAAAGCCGCCCAGCGAGGAGCCCACCACCGCCATGCTGCTGCGCGGCCACTGGGCCACACCCGTTTGCAACAGCGCCATGGCCTCGCTTGGCGAGGCCGGTAACTGCGGGCACCACCAATGCACATCGGGCCGCTGCTGGGCCATCCAATCGGCCACCATGCGCGCCTTGAAAGACTGGGGCGAGGAGCGAAAGCCGTGCAGGTAGAGCAGGTGGGTGGTGGCGGGCATGGACTTGGGGGCGGGTGTTGCAACAGAATAACTTACAAAACTTGACACAACGTGTGTCAGCAAGGGGCCCGTACAGGCCGTTAAATAGCTCTGCTGTCAACACAACCTGAAAGACCCGTATGAAAAAACTCTATTCCTTGGCACTGATCGCCGCTAGCTTGGCGGGCGGCGCGGCCATGGCGCAAACCACGGTGGGGGTGTCGATTGGCATCAACCAACCCGGCGTGTACGGGCGCATCAACATCGGCAACTACCCACAGCCCGTGCTGGTTGCGCCGCAACCGATCATCGTTGCGCCCCAGCCCATGGCCGTGGTGCGCCAACCGATTTACCTCTACGTGCCGCCCATGCAGCAACAAAACTGGGGCCGTTACTGCCGCCAGTACAACGCTTGCGGCCAGCCAGTGTATTTTGTGCAAGAGCAGTGGGTGCAAGAGCGATATGCGCAAGAGCACCCCGGCTGGCGCGGTGAGGGCCATGGCCATGGCCGTGGTGATCGTGGCGAAGGGCGTGGCCGCGAAGGTCGCGGTGACCGTGACGGACGTTAAGTCATAGCGAAAGCACACAAAAAAGGCCGCAGCAATGCGGCCTTTTTTACGTCTGCGCAGGCCCTGCAGCAGCGATAATCGCCCACCATGTCCGCCGTCTTCGACAAACCCTCTTTGTGGCAACGCGCCGCGCCCATGCTGCGCGGCTTTGACGGGCCGCTGGCCTTTGCGGTGTTTCTGCTGGCCTGCGCGGGCTTGCTGACCATGTATTCGTCGGGTTACGACCACGGCGCGCGTTTTATCGACCACAGCCGCAACATGCTGATTGCGGGCTTTATTTTGTTTGTGGTGGCCCAGGTGCCGCCCCAGCGTTTAATGAGCCTTGCCGTGCCTTTGTACACCCTTGGCGTGGTCTTGTTGGTGGCGGTGGCCTTGTTTGGCATCACCAAAAAAGGCGCACGGCGCTGGCTCAACCTGGGCGTGACCATCCAGCCCAGCGAGATTTTAAAAATCGCCATGCCCCTCATGCTGGCCTGGTGGTTCCAAAAGCGCGAGGGCCAGTTGCGCCCGCTGGACTTTTTGGTGGCGGGCCTGTTGCTGGCCGTGCCGGTTGGGCTCATCATGAAGCAGCCCGACCTGGGCACCGCCATCTTGGTGATGTCGGTTGGCCTATACGTGATCTTTTTTGCCGGCCTGCCGTGGAAGCTGATCGTGCCCCCGGTGGCCCTGGCCTTGGTGGGGGTGGCCCTGGTGGTGTTTTTGGAGCCGCGCCTGTGCGCCGACGGCGTGCGCTGGCCGGTGCTGCACGACTACCAACAGCAGCGCATTTGCACCCTGCTCGACCCGAGCCGCGACCCGTTGGGCAAGGGCTTTCACATCATCCAGGGCATGATCGCCATTGGCGCGGGCGGCGTTACCGGCAAGGGTTTTATGCAGGGCACGCAAACGCATTTGGAGTTCATCCCCGAGCGCACCACCGACTTTATTTTTGCCGCTTATTCCGAAGAGTTTGGCCTCTTGGGCAATCTGGCTTTGATCGCGGGCTTTCTCTTTTTGATTCTGCGCGGCCTGGCCATTGCAATCGAAGCGCCGACCCTGTTTGCGCGTTTGCTGGCCGGTAGCGTGACGCTGATTTTCTTCACCTACGCTTTTGTCAACATTGGCATGGTCAGTGGCATTTTGCCGGTGGTCGGCGTGCCCCTGCCCTTCATCAGCTACGGCGGCACGGCCATGGTCACACTGGGTTTTGGCATTGGCATTTTGATGTCGATCGCCAAGTCCAAGCGCCTCGTGCAAAGCTAGGCCTATGGCTGTGCAGGAAAGGGGCAGCCCAGCCGTCGCCATCATTGGCGTGGGCAATATGGGTGGTGCCATGGCCGAGCGCCTGCTCAGCCTGGGTTGGCGCGTTGGCGTGCACGATGTAGAGGCCAAAAAACAGCAGTTTTTAGATAGAAAATGCGCTCAAACGCTCGCCAATAGTGCGTGTGCAGCTATGCATTTTGTAGCAATCATCATTTGCGTGGTAGACGCTGCGCAGACCGAAGAGGTGCTGTTTGGCCAATATGGGGTGGTCAATGGTGTGGTGCAGGGTCAGCAAGTTAGTGAACTGCGTAGCCACACCGTTTTGCTGTGCCCGACCATTGCGCCCGCTGACACCGAGCGCTTTGCCGCGCGCCTGGCGGAGCACGGCATAGCCTGCATCGACGCGCCCATGAGTGGCGGCCCTGCGCGCGCCCGCGCGGGCAGCATGAGCCTGATGCTGGCGGGCCCCGACGCGCTGTTGCAGCAACACGCTGCGCTGCTGCAAGCGCTCTCGTCGCACTGCTTTCACGTCAGCCAGCGCGTGGGCGACGGTGCGCGCACCAAGCTGGTCAACAACCTGCTGGCGGGCATCAACCTGGTCGGCGCGGCCGAGTGCCTGGCCCTGGCCGAACGCATGGGCCTGGACCTGCCCACCACCCAGCGCGTGATCGAACAGTCTAGCGGCCAAAGCTGGATCGGCACCGACCGCATGCAGCGCGTGCTGGCCAACGGCGGCGTGGGTGATTACGCGGCGCGCGCGCACATGGGCCTGCTGGCCAAAGACACGCGCTTGGCCGTCGAGGCTGCGCAGGCCAGCGCCTACGCGGGCCCCTTGGGCGCGCATGCCGCAGCGGTGTTTGCGCAGGCGCTGGCGGCGGGTTTTGCCGATGAAGACGACGCGGCCTTGTTTAAACTTTTGCGCACCCGCGGCGCAGCCTAAATTCAAAAGAAAGCAGCTATGCAACAGCCACGCCCACGCAGTCCCTTGTGTAGCCTAGGGGCTGCTATGGCTTTGCTAGCCGCCTCACTGGCCGCCCAGGCGCAAACCGGCGCCGAGCCGCACGAAGGCCAAGAGCCCGCGCCATTGCGCGAGGTACTGGTCAGCGCCCGGCGCTCGATTGAAGACCGCTTTATGGCAGCTGGCTCTTTGGTGATGATCGATCGCAAAGACATCGAGGCGCTGGGCGCGTTCTCGGTGGCCGATGTGCTGCGCCAGTTGCCCGGTGTGCAGGTCACGCCCACGGCCGACGGTGGGGTGGTGATCCGTATGCGTGGCATGGACGCCAATGCTACCGAGCTATTGGTAGATGGCCAGCGCGTGAGCAGTGGCAAGTCGCAATTGCCACTTGACCAATTGCCCTCGGAGATGATCGAGCGCGTGGAAGTGGTGCGCGCACCCTCGGCAGAGTTTTCGGGCGCGACGGGTGGCACGCTTAACATCGTGCTGCGCCAAGCCACCGTGAAGCAAGAAACCAATGTGCGCCTGACTGACAACCATGTGTGGGGGCATAACGCGCCGCAAACTTTCTTCTCGCAAAGCGGCCCGCTGGGTGGCAGCGCACGTGGCCGCGACCCAGCCAACAAGACACCCGTGCCCATCAGCGAGCAGCCTTGGGCTTATTTTGTGGCGGTCTCGGGCACGGGCTATATGCTTGGCTCCGATACCGCGCGCCAGACGCTGAACAACGGCAACCTGAGCGCGCAGTCCGAAACGACAGGCCGCTATCGGCGCATGGAATACTCCATAGTGCCGCGCCTGAATGCACGCCTAGGCGTGGCCGACCAACTGGCCCTGCGCGCCACCTGGAGCCGCAGCAATTTCGGTGGTGCGGCGCAAAGCCAAGGGAGCAATACCTTGGGCAACCAGCTCTACAACTTGCGTACCCAAGAAGACTCGGGCTACCGGCGCCAATACCTGCAAGGCGCTGCCGACTGGACGCACCGCTTCGCCAGCAGCAAGCTGGAGAGCACGGCTTCTGGCAGTCAAGCTCGCGAGAGCGTGAACCGCGCAGGCTCGGTTATGGACAGCAATGGCAGCGGCCAAATTGCCGACCTCTACACCTTTAACGACCAGCGGCAAGAAGACCTGTGGACGCTCAAAACCAAACTCACCGGCACCGCCAGCGAGTTACTGTGGTCAATGGGCGCAGAGCTGGAGTCGCGCACATTGCGCGTGGCCAGCGCCAGCACCGACAGCTTTAACCCGGCGGCCAATCTTGACCTGACAGCCAGCGTAGTGCGCCAGATTGTCTGGGGCCAAAACGAATGGGAGTTGCCGGGTCGCAGCACACTCACCGCAGGCCTGCGCGCCGAGATGTTGGACATTGCCAGTGGCGACAGCACCAGCTTGGCCAACCAGCGTTTAGGATTTTTGCAGCCCTCGCTGCACACCCGCGCGCCGCTGGGGGGTGACACGCAGTGGCGGCTCAACTTCGCGCGCGTCACGCGCAACCCCAGCATTTGGGACTTGGTCAATCGCACCACACCCGCCAGTGGCAGCAATGGTATTACCAACCCCGACAGCGTGGGCAACCCCAACCTACGCCCCGAGCGCGCCTGGGCTCTGGACACTGGCTTGGAGCACCGCTTGGGCAAAGAGGGCAGCGCGGGGCTCAACCTGTTTGTGCGCCAACAGCAAGACACCTTGGCGACCCTGACAACGCAGATGGGCTCGCGTTGGATTGCGCAGCGCGCCAACGTGGGTGACTCCGTCGTTTGGGGCCTGGAGCTTGATGCCAAAACGGGCCTAGCTTGGATGGGCATGGGTTCGGATTGGACACTGTCGAGCAATGGTAGCCTGTTGCAGTCGCGCATGAGCAGCGGGCCCAATGTAGGCAACCGCATTCCCGGCCAAGCGGGCTATGTGGCCAGCATCAATGTGGCCAAACCGCTGCGCCGCAGCGGTGGCGTGTTTGGCGGCTTTACGCTTTCGCTCACCGGGCCAGCGCAGCTCAATACCTCGCCAGGTATTACCGGCAGCGAGGCGGCGCGCGGCATGCTCGACGTGTATGTGGGCAGTGTGCTGCCCAGCGTGGGCTATTGGCGTTCCGGTGTCTACAACATTGGCAATGCCAGTTTTTTACGCCAACGCAACTATGCCGACAGCGCAGGCAATGCGCTGCTCGATAGCTCGAATATGCGGCTCACGCCGCGCGTTTTTTTCAGCATTGGTACGCAGTTCTGCCAGAACTTCAAACCCTGCTGATGCTGGGTTTGCGCAGCGCTGCACTTTCTTCACTGCAGCGCTCAGGCCGTGACGATCCAACCCTCTAGCACGTCAAACTTCGGCAGACCGTAGCAAGCATGCCCGGCCGCGTGCTGCGCTTGCGCCCAGGCTGCTTGCAGCAGGCATAGCACGGCGTCTAGGCTGTCGCCGCTGGCGTCTTCTACCAAGGCGTCGCGCTGCGCGTGCGTGAGCTTCAGGCGCAGGCCCAGGCGGCTTTGGCCCAGCTCCAGCGCGGTGAGGATGTCTTTGCGCGCTATCAAGCGCTCGGGTGTGTGTTTGGCTTTGTCGTCGCTTTTGTAGCTGCGCGTGCCAATGAGTTCGCGCGCCAGCAAGCCGGGGTAGGCCTCTAGGGCCACGCGTTGCGGGTCGCCGCCATGCAGACCGGGCAGGCGCACACCGGCAGCAATGAGCAAGGGCACGCCCGCGTGTAGCATGTAGGCCACGGGTGGATTGACCCACTTCATGCTCGGGCTGGAGCCGGCGGGCAGGTCGGTGGCACGGTGCGCAAATTTGCCGCCCACTGGCCGCGCGTCGCAAAAGGCTTTGAAGGCAGTGCGAATCTCTTCGCGGCTCAGCGCCGCGTAGTGCTGCATGCACGCCAGCCAGTCGCTCGGCCAACCCAGGTGCAGCACCAACTCGCGCGGCAAGCCGAAGGGCAGGTCGAAGCCGCCAACCCATGCACGCGGCTCTTGCAGCGCCTGAGAAAAAACTTCGAGCGACTGCAAGCGCTCTAACTTTGATAGCGTTACACGCCCACCAGTTGTGCTTCCCCAGGCTAAAACGATGTTTTTTTGCTGGCTGGGGCGGCTAGAAAAATCGCATCCGAGGAGGTCCATGTTCAACCCCATGCCAGTGCCGCCACACCCAGCGCGATGCAAGCCGCACCCAAGGCACGCAGCCAACGGTCACCTTCACCCAGCAACTGACCGCCGATGAGCGCGGCAAACAGCATAGAGACTTCGCGCGCCGGGGCGACGTGGCTCACCGGGGCCATGGTCACGGCATAGAGCACGCACACATAGGCCACCGGGCTGAGCACGGCCACCACCGCGGCATGGCGCCATTGCTGGTGCCAGAGCGCACGCGCGGCGGGCCAGTCGCGCAGCACCGGCGCGGCGGCATAGGGCATGCGCAAGATGTTGCACCAGTAGTCGAACAAAATGGGTGAGATGGCTACTACCTTGATGGCCCAAGCGTCGAGTACGGTGTAGCAGGCAATCAAGGCCCCCGTGAGCAGGCCCCAGAACAAGCCAGCCTTGACGCGCTCGCGTTTTTCGGCGCTGTGCGCCGCGCGCCACAGGCCGGGCCCGCCCGCCACCAAAAACACGCCCAGCACCACGGCAGCAATGCCCGCCAGGCCCAGGCCAGAGATGCGCTCGCCAAACACCACAATCGCCACGCTAGAGCTCAGCAACGGCCCGCTGCCGCGCGCCAGCGGGTAGACCACGGTGAGGTCGCTCTTGCGGTAGCCGGT
>CANFOR010000084.1 GCA_947448675.1 Betaproteobacteria bacterium | reverse complement strand
TTAACGCATTATTGGCGGGCGTTTCGGGCGTTTTTTGCTCTAAATCGGGGGTCAAAATGGCGTCTTCTTGCCAGCGGTAGAGCGCGGGCAGCGGGTCGAACTCACCCTTGATGGGCCAGTACGCGCCGATCACCACGTCGGGCCGGCCGACCAGCCAAATGCGCATCACGCGCTGTAATAAATCGGCGCGCTGTAGCCTGTTTGGCAGGTTCAGGCGTTGTTCAAGCAGCGTCTTGCGCAATTGAGCTTTGTCCATAATCCCTCTATGTACCCACAAATGTTGGCTTCGGCCATTTTGACACTGCTCGCGGCAGTGCCCCTGGCCCTGCCATCCAATACCCTGGCGCAAACTGCTGCGCAAAACTCCGCCAAAGGCGACGAGGTGCTGCTTGATATGGGCCAAGCCTTCAAGCGCGCCGATCGCAAAAAGCTCACCGCCCTGCTGCCCCAAGCCCAAGGCCACGCGCTCGAAGCCTGGGCCGCCTATTGGGAGCTTAAAGCCCGGCTCGAAGATGCCAGCGCGCCCGAAGTGCAAGACTTTTTCAAGCGCTACGCAGGCACCTACCAAGAAGACCGCTTGCGCAACGACTGGCTCTTGCTCTTGGGCCAGCGCCGCGACTGGGGCAATTTTGCCGCCGAGCACCCCAACTACCGCATGGGCGACGACCGCGAGGTGCGTTGCTACGCCTTGCTGGTCGACCACCTGCGCCTGGGCGCTTCGGCCCCGGCCAGCTTGCCCGCCGAGGTGCTGAAAAACTGGCTGGCCCAGCGCGATGCCGACGACGGCTGCACCCTGGCCGCCGACCGCTTGTACAGCGCGCAAAAGCTCAGCAGTGCCCATGTCTGGCGCAAGGCCCGCTTGGCGATGGAGGCCAATCGCCCGCGCGCTGCGCGCGATGCGGTGGCCATTGTGCTGCCCGAGGCGGGCGCGCTGGTGAGCGAACTCAACGCCAACCCGGCCAAGTTTGTGGCCCTGAAAGCGGCCAATACCAAGCTGCGCAAAGAGCTGCTGCTGCTGGCCATCATCAAAATGGCCAGCAACGACCCCGACGCTGCCGCTGGGGCCATGGGCAAAAGCCAACTGGCCCAGCTCAGCAACGAAGAACGCAACTGGGCCTGGGGCAGCATTGGCAAACAGGCCGCGCAGCGGCTGTCTGACGACGCGCTGGCCTACTTTGCCCACGCGCCCGACAGCGGCCTGAGCGATGAGATGCTGGCCTGGAAGACCCGCGCCGCGCTGCGGGCCGCTACAGGTGCCGCTACAGGGCCGTCGAAGGCCCCCGACTGGGCCCAGGTGCTCAAAGCCACCGCCGCCATGGGCGAGGACGTCCAGCGCGAGCCTACGTGGGTCTACTGGCGTGCCCGCGCCCTATTGGCCACAGCCAGCACCGCGCCCGAGCGCGCCGAGGCCACGCGCATGCTCGAGGGCATGGCCAGCCCGCGCGGTTTTTATGAAATGCTGGCGTTGGAAGAGTTGGGTGAAAAAATCAGCCTGCCGCCGCGCCCGGCCCCGCTTTTGCCCGAAGAGCAAGAAAGCGCGCGCTTGAACGCGGGCCTGAACCGCGCGGTGTACGCCATCAGCATTGGCCTGCGCAGCGAGGGCGTGCGGGAATGGAACTACAGCACCAACCTGGCCAAGCCCGGCGGCATGAGCGAGCGCGAGCTATTGGCCGCAGCGCAGTTTGCCTGCAGCCACGCGGTGTGGGACCGCTGCATCAACACCAGCGAGCGCACCAAGACCGAGTTCGACGCAGCCCAGCGCTTCCCCACGCCCTTTAAAGACCAAGTGCTGCAACGCACCGCGCAAATTGGCCTCGACCCGGCCTATGTGTACGGCTTGATTCGCCAAGAGAGCCGCTTTGTGATGGACGCGCGCTCGGGTGTGGGCGCTTCGGGCCTGATGCAGGTCATGCCCGCCACCGCGCGCTGGACGGCCAAAAAAATCGGCCTGGCCAACTTCAGCGCCGACCAGCTCAATGACCGTGAGACCAATATCGCCATAGGTACTGGCTACCTTAAACTGGTGCTCGACGACCTGGGCGGCTCTATGCCCCTGGCCGCCGCCGCCTACAACGCCGGCCCAGGCCGCCCGCGCGCCTGGCGCAACGGCCCGGTGCTAGAGGCCGCTGCTTGGGCTGAGAACATTCCTTTTGCCGAGACCCGCGACTACGTGAAAAAAGTGCTAGCCAACACCACCCTCTACGCTGCCTTGCTCACCGGCCAGCCGCAGTCGCTCAAAGCGCGGCTGGGTACAGTGGGGCCGCGCGCGGCGGCGGCGCCGGAGGCGAACACCGAGCTGCCTTAGCCCGGCTCCTAGCCCAGCTTGGTGCAGCTGCGCTGAGAATGGACCGACTGCGGCGCGCATCAATCGCATGCAAGATCGGCATCAATGCAGCGGCTTGCCCGCGTTAGCATGCAGGCAACGCAACAACACTGAGCAAGGAGCGCATGCATGTTGAAACTCTACATTGGCAGTAAAAATTATTCCTCGTGGTCAATGCGCCCCTGGGTGCTGCTCACGCAAGCGGGCATTGCCTTTGAAGAAGTGCTACTGCCCTTTGACGACCTGCAAGAGGGCTCGCCCTTTAAGCGTGCCATTGCCGCAGTGAGCCCCACGGCCAAAGTGCCCGCCTTGGTCGACGGCAGCACTGTGGTGTGGGACAGCCTGGCCATTGCCGAGTACCTGGCCGAGCAATACCCTGCGCAGCAACTGTGGCCCACCGACGCAGCTGCGCGGGCGCAGGCACGCAGCATCTGCGCCGAAATGCATGGCGGCTTTAGCGGCCTACGCAATTACTGCGGCATGAACATCGAAGCCCGCCTACCCGAGATGGGTGCCGTGGTCCTGCGCGACCAAGCCAGCGTGCGCGCCGACCTGGCCCGCATCGTCGCGATGTGGAGCGAACTGCTGGCGCACCATGGCGGCCCCATGCTGTTTGGCACGTTCAGCATTGCCGACGCCTACTACGCCCCGGTGTGCACCCGCATCCAAACCTACGCCCTGCCCGTGCCGCCGCACATAGCGGCCTACGTAGAGCGCGTGCTGCAATTGCCCGCCGTGCAGGCCTGGACGCAAGCAGCGCTGGCCGAGCAGCGCTTTGTGGCGGTAGACGAGCCGTACCGCGCCAGCCGCTAAAGCCCTTCGCAGGGGCGAGGGGCTGCGCCTGGAGCTGCTGTGTCTTGCAAAAAATATATGCTTTCCATATACTAAGCATATGACCTCTGCAGCACTTTCAGTGGCTTTTCGCCACGACTCTTTGACCACCGCCAGCAAGGCCAGCCTGGAGCGCATGGCTAAAACCCTGGGCTTTACGCAAAACCAAACCGTGCTGTATGCCTTGGCGCGCTTGCGTGACGAGTTGCAGCAAGCGGAGTCGGCTAGCCAAGCGGTGGTCACACCAGCGGCGGCGGCGACAGATTACCCAGACTTGTCGCCGCAGCAATTTGCCATCATCCGTCAACATGCACCCAAGCGCCGTGGCAAGCCTGTGCGCAGCAGCAGCTTGGCCAGCCTGCTCTAGCGCGCCATGCATTGGTACCCGCCTCCGCAAGCCGGCGACATTGTGGAATGCCGCTTTCCGCAAGACCAATTTCCAACGCCAGGGCCTAAAAAAAGGCCTGCCCTGGTCATCAGCGTGAGTGAGTTTGAAGTCGCTGGCCTGGTGCAAGCCGACGTGACCATAGCCTACGGCACTTCGGTCTTAGAGCCCCTGCGTGCGGGGCACTTTTTGCTAAGCCAAACCTACCGCGCAGCAGGCTTGGCACGTGACACCAAGTTTGACTTAACCAAGCAATGCACGCTGCCATTTAACGACGTGTGGTTTTGCGCGCCCCCTGGCAAAGCCCAACACGCCGAGCCGCAGCGCGGCAGATTGCCACTCGAAGTTACGGCGCTCAAAAAAGCGTTTATTGCGGCGCTGCGCGCGGCGCAAACACCCGTTGACTTGACCGCCGCCAAGCCCAACTTGGCCCGTACAAGGCAGAAGCCGCCTCAGCAAGCAGCCAAAGCCGTTACACCGCCCAAGCGCTAACGCGCGCAAGGCATCACCCGCTGCTAGCCGTTCTACACTCAGCCTATGCAAATCTACCTCGTCGGCGGCGCTGTCCGCGATGCCCTGCTCGGCCTGCCGGTGAAAGACCGCGACTGGCTGGTGGTGGGTGCGAGCCCGCAGCAGATGCTCGACGCAGGCTATATGGCGGTGGGCAAAGACTTTCCGGTGTTCTTGCACCCGCAGACCAAAGAGGAGTACGCGTTGGCCCGCACCGAGCGCAAAACCGCGCCGGGCTACCACGGCTTTAGCCTGCATGCCGCGCCCGATGTGACGCTAGAGCAAGACTTGGCGCGGCGCGATCTTACTATTAATTCAATAGCTGCTTACGCACAGTCAGAGCGCGTTTCAGGCGTTTTTAGCCTTGAAAATGCGGTTTTAACCGACCCTTACGGCGGCCAGCGCGACATCGCTGCCAGGGTGCTGCGCCACGTGACCAGCGCTTTCCGCGAAGACCCGGTGCGCGTCTTGCGCGTGGCGCGTTTTGCGGCGCGCTTTGCTGACTTTTCGCTCGCGCCCGAAACCCTGGCGCTGATGCGCGAGATGGTGCAGGAGGGCGAGGTGCAGGCCCTGGTGGCCGAGCGCGTGTGGCAAGAGCTCTCGCGCGGGCTGATGGAGACCAAGCCTTCGCGCATGTTCGAGTTGCTGCGCGACTGCGGTGCGCTGGCCGTGCTGCTGCCCGAGGTCAATGCCCTGTGGGGCGTGCCCCAGCGCGCCGACTACCACCCCGAGGTCGACACCGGCGTGCACCTGATGATGGTGCTCGACATGGCCGCGCAATTGAACGCGCCCCTGGCCGTGCGCTTTGCCTGCCTGATGCACGACCTGGGCAAGGCCACCACGCCCGCTGACGTGCTACCGCGCCACCTTGGCCACGAAGAGCGCAGCGCCAAGCTGCTCAAGGGCGTGTGTACGCGCCTGCGCGTGCCAGTGGACTGCAAAGAGCTGGCCGACGTGGTGGCGCGCGAGCACGGCAACATTCACCGCAGTGGCAGCTTTGGCGCGGCGGCCTTGGTGCGCCTGCTGGAGCGCTGCGACGCGCTGCGCAAACCAGCGCGTTTTGCGCAGGTGCTGCTGGCGTGTGAATGCGATGCGCGCGGCCGCTTGGGCCTGCAAGACGCGCCCTACCCGCAGCGCGCGGCACTGCTGCACGCGCTGCAAGCCGCGCAGTCAGTTGCTACAGATATTATAGCTGCAAACGCATTATCGGCGGGCGCTAGCGGGCAAAAGGTGGGTGAAGCGGTGCACCACGCACGGATCGCAGCGGTGGCGCACATGCTTCGGGCAACTGCAACAGCAAGCAGCGGTAGTGATGCACCCCCCAAGCCGGCATAAAGCCGCTGACCGCAACTGCCGGCTCAGGCCGTGAGCTTGTGCGCAGCCGCCGTCAGCTTGGTACGAAAACGCGGCGGAATATCGGCTACCCGCACAAACACCAGGCCATCGAGCGTTTGGTTAAACGCCGCGTCCACGCTGAAGGCGGCAAAGCGCCCGCGCAACTCGATGTAGTGCTTGATGAGCATGGGCAAGCCCATGCCATGCTCGATGCGTTCGAGCACGCGCGACAGGCGTTTGGGGTCACCCAGGCCCGCACTGGCTTCGGTAATGCGCTGGGCCAACGCGCCGGGCATGCCATCGGGCGCACGACGGGCGCGAATGAGGCCATGCAAGTCGGCGTCCATATGGTGCAGTTGCAGAGTGCGCAGCATCAGCGCGCGGCCCAGGCGGCTGTAGCGCGAGCTGATGCTCACAGGGCCAAACAAACAGGCCACTTGCGGGTGGCGCTCCAGCACCACGGCAATGCCCGCCCACAGCAAGCGCAGGGCGCGGCTGGAGCCTTGGAACTGCGGATGCACAAAGGAGCGACCCAGCTCGATGCTGGGGCCCAGGCGCGCCAGCATTTGGTTGTCAAACTCAAACAGGCTGTGGGTATACAGCCCGGCAACGCCCTGCCGCTGGTTGATGTCTTGGGTAAAGCCCAGGCGGTACGCACCCAAGAGCTTGCGCTCGCTGTGGTGCCAGACAAAAAGCTGCTCGTAGTGGGCGTCAAATGCGTCAAGGTCGCTGGCGCGGCCCGTGCCCTCGCCCACCAAACGAAAAGCCCATTCGCGCAGGCGACCAATCTCTTGCATCAGGGCCGGTATGGGCTGCGCGGGCGTGCACAGCACCTCGAACTCGCCTACGCGCATCAAGCTGGCAGACGCTGGCAAGCTGGCGATTTCTTGCGCCAGTACAGCGGGGTCAATGGCCGGGGCCAGCGGCGCGGCGGCGCCTGCTGCTGGCAGCTTGGCCAAGGCCGCCGCTGGGCTCGCGCACGCCATGGCATCGGTCACCGCGTGCGCTGAGCGCTTCATGGCTTGGCTGCGGCAGTTTGCGCCGCACGAGCGGCTTGGGCACAGGGCAGACTCAAGATGGTGTCGACCACCAGGTCAGGCTTTTTCCAGAGCACAAAATGGTCTTCATCAGGCAGGCGCTGCACCGTAAGCCACTGCACTGGTGCCAGGGCTTGGGTGATGTCGGCGGTGCGCGGGTCTACCAGCGAGTCTTTGCCGCCTTGCATCAAAATAAAGGGCGTACGCAGGCGTGGCCAAGACGCTTGCAGTTGAGCCAGCTCGGTGGAGAGCGGCATCATCTCGGCGTTCGACCAAACCATCTCGTTCGGGATCAACCACTGCACCACCCGAAAATTTGCCGCCTGGTTGTACCAGCGTGGCTGCTCCAGTTGGGCGGCGAGGGAACCGGCAATCGACACCGCGCCGCAGACTTTCTCAGGGTGGTCAATGGCCAGCCAAGCCACTAGCGGGCCACCCAAAGAGTGGCCAACCACTATGGCGCGCTGGCCATCGGGAATGAGGCGAGAGAGCAACTCGGCCTGGACGCGCAAGTCGGGTATGACCTGGCCCGGCCCAGAGCCACCAAAGCCTGGGCGGTCTACCGCTAAGCGCGTGCCAAAACTGGCCAAACGCGGCGTTTGCAGGAAATGCGCCCAGGCCTTCCAGTCGCCCGGGGAGCCATGCACAAAGAGCAACATAGGGCCGCCTGTGCCCGGGGTTTGCACGCCGCTCAGCTTGCGTTGCCCCGTTTGCAACGACAGACTTTGTGGATAGGGCCCGACGCCAAAAAGGGACTTCATGTCGCCGCGCGGATAAGGCGGATTGCTGCAGGCCGCGAGCAAGGCCGCCGCGCACAAAGCGATTGCCAGTGGCCAACGCATGCGCTTCAAGCCTTGCCCAACAGGCCTTGCACCAAGGGCAACCAGGTCGTGCGCCGTATCCACAGCAAGGCCGCGCAACCCAGCCATACGCCGCAGGCGAGCATGAAGAGCTCACCACCGTCGCTGCTGCCGTCGGTGTTAACTACAGCCACGCCCAGGGGGGTGAACAGATGAAAGAAGATGGCACCACTGATCACGCCCAGGCCCATGGCCGCGCCCGCTACTTGCACCCAGCGTTGGCGCGCAGAAAAGGCGCCCGCGATCAGCAGCACCGAGGCGATGAGCTCAAAGCTGCCCACCACCTTGGCTGAAAAAATGCCGCCGGGCGCAAACAAGCCTGCAAAGCCCAAAGATGCAGCCCAAGGGTCGAGCTTGCCTTGGAAGATGTACACCGTCTCAGGCGAGCCGGTGAATTTGAAAAACAAAGACTGGATGAAGACAAAGGCCACGTAGATCGTGAGCAGCCAGTGCACATTTTTTTTGAGCCATGTCATAGGGTTCTCCTGGAGTTGTAGGGTTGGGGTACAGGCTTATTTTTTGAGCAAGTCGTTGAATTTGGCGTCGGCCGCTTTGATGTAGCCCGGCTTGTCTTTGAGCCAGTCTTTTTGGACGCTGGCATCGTAGTTGAGATAAAGCTTGCCGTCGAGGATGGTGAACTGCGCTGGGTCCACCTTGACCAAATTGTCAGTAGCTACACCGTAGGCACAGTAGCCACCGTATTGCGGGGAAAATTTGTCAGGACTGGCTTTAAACAGATCCAGATTTGCTTGGCTCGCAAACTTCCACTTTGCCCCCTTCCACTCGAAGACAAAAGTATCTTGGCCTTTCACGGGTTTATGCTCGGTAAAGTAGGCCACGCTGTCATAGCCATTGATGGCGGTGTCGGTGGTCTTGGCAAAAAAACTGCTGTTGGTCAGGGTATTGACGGGCTGCGCCGCGTGGGCGTAAATGCCAAGCAACATGAGAAAAGAGATGAAGAGTGAGCGCATGAACATGGTGGTCTTTGTAAATAATTGGGGCTAATACAGCTTAGACGCGCGAGCGGCCTGGTTCTTACAGCGCTGCATTAAAACCAGTGCTGGCCACGCTGTAAATCTGCACAAAACAAGCGCAGCAGCTCCCGGGCCGAGGTCACAGGCACGCCCATGCGCGCGTAGGCCGCACCAATTTCAAAGGCCAGCGACCATTGCTCCACCATGGCACGGTAGCCCTCAACCAGGGGGGTTCCGGGGTGGTAGATATGCGCGCTCTCGGCCGATACGCCATTGAGTTCGAGTACCTGCAAACCCTCGCCGCGCTGAAAGTGCGCGCTGCTGGGCACGCGCAGATCCATGCGGCCAAATGCGTAGCCGGGCACAGCATCCAGCAGGCGCTGCAAAGTGGTTTGCAAGGCCGGGCTGGCCAATTCGCGTGCGTCTAAAAACAAGCTGCCACGGCAATGCGCACCGATTTCTACAAGTTGCACCACCTCACCTGCTTGCGGTACACGCACAAGCTCTGCTGCCCAGCGTGCAAACAGCAAGCTGGCGATCAAGCGCGCCCGCGCATCGGCCACGATCAGCTCACCCAGGCTATGCAAGCCATCGCCACAAACCTGGGGAAAGGTCTTGTGCACGATGGACAGAATGCGCACCTGCTGCTGGCCCGGCATGCGCGCCACAAACACGCCATATTCTTCACCCGCAATGTAGCGCTGGGCGATCACGTCGCCGTCAAAACGCTCCAGGTAAGCTGCTACCTGCTGCCGATCACGGGCAATGTGCACGCCCCGGCCACGCTGGCCGACATCGGGTTTGAGTACCACTGGCCAGGCGTTGTGCTCGGCAAAGGCCAGCACCTGCTCGATGCGTTGCCCGAGTGCTTGCTGGCCTACCAACACAAAGCGCGCCGCCAGATCGGGCGCGTTGTCTTGTAGGGGTTGCAACGCCTGGTGTTTGCGCTCGCCTACCATGCCTCCGGCCTCCATAGCGGGGTTGGCAGCAGTGAAAACGGTGGGGTTGCGGTGTTTGATGCCGAGCCACAAAATCCACAGCACAATGGGCCCGTAGTACAGCCAGGATGGCCAAAACTCCCAGCGCCGCATGCGCGCCAGGCCAATGCCCATGCGCTGCCACCATGACAGAGCCGCCTGCTGGGTCTGGGTTTGCCAGGGTAGTTTGCTCGGTATCCACATGCTCAACAGCCCGCCCTTGCGGCGTGCAGCGCCGTTTCATGCGCCACGGTGGAAGGGGCCTTGCCAAAATGGGGCCCCAAGTCTTTGCCGTGTTGCAGAGCATGCAGCTTAACCATGGCGAAGTGGTGCACGCAGTGGCTGGCCACAAATGCCAGTTCGCGTAATATGCTGGACTGCGTAGCAAAGCACAGCTGCCCCTGCTCGCCGCCTTGGCAACGAAGCTCCAGCGGCGCGGCAAAAGCCGCAGGGGACCAGCTGGCCATTGCCTGCAGGGCTGCGCTAAGGGTGGCAATGCGCTCCAAGGCCACGCGCGCGACCGTTTGCACCTGCAGGTCGCGCTCACGGGCATCGTAATTGACCACTTTGGGCACAGTGTCGCGGCTTGCTTTGGCGGGCTGGATCAGCGCTTCATAGTGTTCAATGATGTGGCGCACGTGTGGGCCTAAAAACTCGGCATAGGGGCCGTCTTGTGCATTGTGGTGCTGGGCCACAAGCACGCTGAGTTGGTGCAGCAAAGCGGTGTTGTAGTCCACCAGCGCCTGGGGCGTGGCATGGGGCTTCATGCGCGGCTCCCAGCCACTGGCGCAGCTTGGAGTGTGCGTTGCAGCAAGCCCGCATAGGAGCCGCAAAACACAATGTTGGGGATCACTCCAGGCGCAAGGGTCAGCCACAGATGCTGCGTACCTAACAAAGCGTGCACCGCAAACAGCACGCAATAGGTCAAGCACAGGCCACCGGCAAAAGCCCGCGCCATGCTGGGCCACCCACTACCACTGCCAAAAAAGCGGCGCATGGCGGCTGTGCCAAAAAAAGTGAGCATGGCGCTGGTGGTCCAGTGGCCCAGGCCGATGGCGCTGGCCTGTTGCGCGCCCTGGCCCCAATTGGCCCAGGTAGCCCATGCGCCATAGACCCCACCGCCCAAGATGGCCCCCCACCAAGAGTCGGCCATTCGGCGCAGGCCTGGCCACAGGCGGGACGCAGCAGCTGAGCGGGCGGTGCCGGGCAGCGCGGAAACAGGAAGCGTGGGGTTCATACCAATTTGGTCGTTGCAAGACCGCTTTTCTTACAGCAAGGCCAGCGCGGCGTAGTCGCCCAAGGCCAGACCCAGGCCTGCAGGCACGAGTTGCACGCCATGGGTCAGGCCGGGCATGCGGCCTTGCAGCTCTTGCTGGAGCAAGGGTAGCAAAAATGCTTGGTGGTGCCAAAACACACTGCCACCGATGCTGATGCGCTCCAGGTCGAGCGTGACCACCAGGTTGTAGAGCATGCGGCCCAAGTCTTGGCACAGCTGCTGCACTTGCGCCAGCGCCATGGCATCGCCCTGCTGCGCCGCTTGCATCAGGGCACTGGCCTCGCGGCCAAAGCGCCGGGGCATGGCATTGCCGCCAACCAAAGCTTCGAGGTCGCCCACATTGCCGCAGCCGCACAAAGCGTCGCTGTTGCTGCTGACAAACATATGCCCGGCGTGGCCGGCGTTGCCGTTTTTACCGCGCAGCACATGGCCGTCTACGCACAGGCCCACGCCTACGCCGGTACTCCAGGTCACGTAGGCGCAGCTTCGCGCGCCCTGCAAAGCCCCCCAACGCTGCTCGGCTACGA
>CANFOR010000083.1 GCA_947448675.1 Betaproteobacteria bacterium | reverse complement strand
CTGACCGACCTTTTCCCCATCATGGAGCTGGGCACCAGCGCCAAGATGCTGTCTATCGTGCCGCTGATGGCCGGAGGTGGCTTGTACGAAACCGGCGCGGGCGGCTCGGCCCCCAAGCATGTGCAGCAGCTGGTCGAAGAAAACCATTTGCGCTGGGACTCGCTGGGCGAATTTTTAGCCTTGGCCGTGAGCCTCGAAGACCTGGGCATTAAAACCGGCAATGCCAAAGCCAAAATTTTGGCCAAAGCGCTCGACGCTGCCACCGGCAAACTGCTGGGCAACAACAAAAACCCGTCGCCCAAAACCGGCCAGCTCGACAACCGCGGCAGCCAGTTCTACTTGGCCATGTACTGGGCCCAAGAGCTGGCAGCGCAAACCGAAGACGCCGCCCTGGCCAAGCAGTTTGCGCCCCTGGCCAAATCCCTGAGCGATGGCGAGCAAGCCATCGTCGCCGAGCTGGCCGCCGTGCAAGGCAAGCCGGTCGACATTGGCGGCTACTACCAACCCGACTTCGCCAAACTCGAAGCCGTGATGCGGCCCAGCAAGACGCTGAATGCGGCGCTAGCGGCGTTTGCGGCCTAAGGCTTTTGAAACCCTCTCGGGACTCTAGGGTGCTTATGTTTCTTCGAGTTTCAAGAGAGAAAAATGCTCGGAACGCGCATGGAATATGCGTAAGCAGCTATTTTATTTGTAGCGTTTGCGTGCTGCAAAGTGCTTGCCAAAGCCATGCCGCACCTTCCTGATTCGCGGTTGGCTAAGCAAAGTGGTCAAACGACGTAAAGTCCGGCTTCAACAGTTGCCCTTGCGCATCCAGCAGCCGCAGCCCCGGCTCTGCGTCAATCTGCCCAATGCAAGTGGCTGTGCAGCCCGCTTGCGCGGCAGCGGCTTGCACGGCGCTGCGTAGGCTGGCTGGCGCGGTGAAGGCCAGCTCGTAGTCGTCACCGCCCGCCAGGGCCATTTGCAGCAGGTATTTAGGGCTAAAAAGGCCTGTAATGCGCTCTGGCTGTGCATTAGCAGCTATTGAATTCGTAGCATTTGTAAAACTTTCATGCAGGTGTGCGCTGGCTGCGTGGCCGTGCAATGTGGCCCCTGCGCCGCTGGCTTTGAGCACATGGCCCAGGTCGCCCAGCAGGCCGTCGCTCACGTCGATGGCGGCGCTGGCAATGCCGCGCAGGGCCTGGCCCAGGGCGACGCGCGGGGTGGGCGCTTCCATGCGCAGGCGCAGGCGTTCAAAGTGCGCTTGCGGCAGGCTGATGTTGCCGCGAAAGGCCTCTAGCGCCAAGCGCGCGTCGCCCACGCCCTCGGTGCCGTGGGCTGTGTGGGCACCGCTCACGTAGACGTCGTCGCCGGGCCGCGCGCCGCTGCGCAGCAGGGCTTGGCCCTTGCCGTTGACGACGGGCACTTCGCCAAGCACGGTGATGCAAATGTTGAGCGGGCCGCGCGTGGTGTCGCCGCCGATCAGCTCGCAGCCCTGGGCGTCGGCCAAGGCAAACAGGCCCTGCGCAAAGCCCGCTAACCAAGCCTCGTCTACGCTGGGCAGGGCCAGCGCCAGGGTGAAGGCCACGGGCTTGGCGCCACAGGCGGCCAGGTCGCTCAGGTTCACAGCCAGGGCTTTGTGGCCCAGGCGCACGGGGCTGACGGTGGAGAGGAAGTGCCGCCCCTCGACCAGCATGTCGCTCGAGATGGCCAGTTGCGTGCCCGGCGTGGGTGCGAGCAAGGCGCAGTCGTCACCAATGCCCAAGGCCACGCGCTGCGCATGGCGCTCGGGGCGCTTGAAGTAGCGCGCGATCAAGTCAAATTCACCCATGGTTTTCATTCAAGCGCCGGGCCATAAAAAGCTGCCCGGCTGTTGCCAAAGCCGCAAGCGTAGCGCATGGTAGATGCGCCCACGGTCTAGGCCGCTCACGTTGTGCGCGCGCAGGGCCAAGCGAAAGGCCAAGAAAAAACTCACCAAGAGGTTGCACGCGGCAATCAAGGGCAGGGCGGCTGCGCAGCTCAGCATGGCCTGCCACACGGCGGGCTCGTGCAAGGCACCGAAGCCATAGGCGGCCACCGCCGCGGCCAGTTGCCCGGTTGACAGGGTGACATGCCGCACCTCCAGCCCCAAGCCGACAAAGCCCAACACTGGCGGCAACAGGCCCAGCATCAAACCCAGCGACACATTGGCGGCAAAACCCTGCACGTTGTGCCGCGCCCGCGTGGCCCAGCGCCCGGCGCGGCCTGGGCCCAAGTAAGCGCTGATGCGCGGGTTGTAGCGCAGGGCCGAGTCGAGCCGGTGCAGCACAAAAAAGTTTTCTGCCCAGCCCGCCACCAGGCTCGACGCAAACAGCAGCACGCCGGTAAAGGCGGCGAACAAGAGCGTGCTGGGCGTGAACAGGTTGAGCGTTTGCAGCACATGCGCGGCCTCGCTGCGCGACAAAAAGCTGTGGCCGCTGAGCCATGCCCATGCGCCACACAGCAGCAACACGCAGGGTGCCACCACGCCCACGTTGCCAATCACGGCGGCCACTTGGCTGCGCACCAGGTGGCTTACTTCGTCGACAAATTCTTCTACCGCTTGGCCGCTGCCCAGGTCTTTGAGTTTGGCGGCCATGGCGGGGGCTGTCATGGCCGGTTGCTTGGTGGCCAGCGTCCAGTGCATGCGCTGGATGAGCACGAAGCTGGCGGCATACAAAGCGCCCGCCCACACGCCACCCCAAAACGCCGCCAGGCCCAGAGCGCCTAAAGAAAATTTGCCTAGGGTGGTGAGGGCCGTTGCTGCGCCACCACCGGCGGCTTGGCGCAGCATGGCCATGTAGTCGGCGCGGCTGCGGGTGATGTAGTGCTCGCCGGTTTCGGCGCTGCGCTCGGTGACCTTGGCTGAGAGCAAAGACATATTGCTGGCCAGCAGGGCGCGCACACTGCGCCGCTCTTGCCCCACTTGCACCAGGCGCGTGAACAAGCGCGCCGTGGCCAGCGCGGGCGTGGCCGAGACCAGGCAGTCGAGCAGCTCGCGCACCCGCAGCACGCGCTCGCGCAGTTGGCGCAGGCCAAACACCAAGCCGACCGAAATGCCGTGCTCTTGCAAATGCGGGTAGACGCTGGCGGCGGCTTGGCGGCAGGCTTCTAGGCGCAGCTTGAGTTGCTGCACGGCAAGTTGCAGCTGCGCGTCGCTTGGGCTGCTATGCAAGGCCGGGTGTTGCGTGGCTTCAAGCGGTGCGCCAGGTGCGGCAATGGGGTCACCGCCGCTGGCGCGGGCGCTGCCAAAATAAGTGCTGCGCAGCGCGTCGCAGTCGGCTGCCAGCGCGTGAAAGGCCTGGGCGTCGCGCGCGGGCGCGCTCATGCGCAGCCGCACCTCGGGCGAAAACCCGGCGGCGCGGATGTGGCTGGCGCAGTAGGTGATGGCTTCGAGCAGCAGGCTTTGCCAGGGGCTGGGGCCCGGTGGGCTACCCAGGCCCTCGCCCGCTGCTTGCGGGCCGCGCAAGGCCACGCCAATACGCTGCAAAGTGGTTTCGTCGAGCAGGGCCAGCCACTGCGCGTCAAAAGCGCTGGGCAGGGCCAGGCTGAACAGCTCAGAGGCGTCGCTGGTTTCGGGCGTGGCGGGCAAAAGTTTGTGCCGTAGGCGCGCTCCCAGCTCGCTCAAAAACGCGGCACGCGGGGCAAAGCCGTGGTCGGCCAAGAGCGTGGTGGCGTCTAGGGTTTGGCCCAGAACCTGCCACCAGGCCTGCAAGCGCGCTTGCACCTGGCTTTGCGCTTGCAGGGCATCAAGCAGCAAGCGCACGCGGCTGGCGGCCAAGGGGGCCGAGCAGCGGTCGCCTCGGATCCAGTCCATTAGCGCGATCAACCACAAATGGCGCTGGGCCAGACCGGCTTGGGGATCGAGCGCCGCCAGCAGTTGGGGTAGGTCGGGCGGGGCGCTGCGCATGGTGTGGGCCAACGCTAGTGCAGGGTGCGGCCAGCGCCTTTGTCGGGGCCGTCGCTCAAGGCGTCGAGCACAAACATGGGGATGTCGGCGTCAAACTTTTCGCCGTCTACCGCCACGCAAAAATAGCTGCCGTGCATGGTGCCGGTGGGGGTGCGCAAGCGGGTGCCGCTGGTGTATTCAAAATGCTCGCCCGGTTGCAGCAGGGGCTGATGACCGACCACGCCCAGGCCGCGAATTTTCTCGGTGCGGCCATGGGCGTCGTTGACGTTCCAGGTGCGCGAGATGAGTTGCGCAGCCACCTCGCCAGTGTTAGTGATGCGAATGGTGTAGGCAAAGCTAAACAGCTCGCGCTCGGGCGCAGACTGTTCGGGCAGGTATTGGGGGCGCACTTCGACGCTCAACTGGTATTGGGGCATGGGACAATCGTACCCGTAACCCAGCCCAGCACCATGACCACCCACAAATCCCCCACTTACCGCATCGCCCCGTCGATTTTGTCTGCCGACTTTGCCTTTTTGGGCCAAGAACTGCACAGCGTGATTGCCGCTGGCGCAGACTGGATCCACTTTGATGTGATGGACAACCATTACGTGCCCAACCTGAGCTTTGGCCCGATGGTCTGCGCCAGCCTCAAGCCGCATGCCAAAAAGGCCGACGGCACGCCCGTGCCGATCGACGTGCACCTGATGGTGCAGCCGGTGGACGCGCTGGCGGCCATGTTTGCCGATGCCGGGGCCGATTACATCAGCTTTCACCCCGACGCCTCGGGCCATGTGCACCGCAGTGTGCAGGCCATTCGCGCCAAAGGCTGCAAGCCGGGTTTGGTGTTCAACCCGGCCGAACCGCTCGATGTGCTGGACTGGTTGATCGACGACATCGACCTGATTTTGCTCATGAGCGTCAACCCCGGTTTTGGTGGGCAGTCATTTATTGATAGCACGTTACGCAAGGTGGAAGCGGTTCGCAAGCGCATTGATACCTGCGGCAAAGACATTCGTTTGGAAGTAGATGGCGGCATCAAGGCCGACAACATTCGCCGGGTGGCCGACGCCGGAGCCGACACCTTTGTGGCGGGTAGCGCGATTTTTGGCAAACCCAGCTACCAAGCCGAAGTGCAGAAGATGCGCCAGGCTTTGCAAGCATGATGTGCAGCAGCCTGCAGCCCGGCGCCATTGCCCTGTCTGGCGAGTGCCTGTTTGACCACAGCAAAGCGCAGCTCTTGGTGTTGTGATGGTGGGCACTGCGTTGAACCTGTCTGCGCTGGATGCCGTGATCGTCGATTTAGACGGCACCATGGTCGATACCATGGGCGATTTTGAGTTGGCGCTGAACCGCATGTTGGCCGACTTGGGTCTGCCATCGGTAGCGCGCAGCTTCATCGAGCGCACCGTGGGCAAGGGCAGCGAGCATTTGATCCGCAGTACCCTGCAATACGTACAAAAAACGGCTGCAACGCCCGCCCATGTTGCGCATGCAGCTATTAAAAATGTAGCGCATGGGGTTTCTAGCGAGGCTGGTTTTGGGGCCGATTACGAAGCTGCCTGGCAAAGCTACCAAAGCCATTACCTGGCCATCAATGGCCAGGCCAGCGCGGTCTATGCGGGTGTGCACGAGGGCTTGGCCGTGCTGCAAAGCCGTGGCCTCAAGCTGGCCTGCCTGACCAACAAACCGCTGGCCTTTGCACGGCCCCTGCTGCAAGCCAAGGGCCTGGAAAAATACTTCAGCCAAGTGTTTGGTGGCGACTCGTTTGCGCGCAAAAAACCCGACCCCCTGCCCCTGCTGAAAACCTGCGAAGCCTTGGGCACACTGCCAGAGCGCACCCTGATGCTGGGCGACTCGGCGAACGACGCCCTGGCTGCGCGCGCGGCAGGCTGCCCGGTGGTTTTGGTGACCTATGGCTACAACCACGGCGAGCCGATTCGCGCGGTCGACGCCGACGGCTGGCTTGATTCTTTAGCGCAGTTGCGTTGATGCGCCGCGCGCAACGCGGTGCCGTGGCGGTTTAGCCCGGCTTGCCCAGCAAAGCGTCTTTGAGCTTCCAGTCGGCCGGGTTGGGGCCGAGCCAAATGCGCAGCATGGCGTTAAAAAACTCGGGCTCTTTAAAGGGCTCGCCATAGGGCTTGCCTTTGATGCTGATGATGGTGCCCGCGCCGGGCAGCCAGTCGATGGTGAAGCTGTCGCCGCTCTTGAGGTTTTTGTAGTCGCTGAACATTTGGCTCATGCGCAGCAAGCCCGGCACCACTTTAGAAAACTCTTCTTTGGGCATGTTGTCTTGTACGCCCCGGTAAAAGAGTTTGCCCAGCTCCGAGGCATCGATGTCGCGCAGCATGGTCACACTCATGTGTTTGACGCCCGGTTGTGCCAACACCTCTTCGGAGCTGGAAGCTTTTTTGCCCAAGTACAAACCCGCCACGTACACTTTAAACACCGCTTTGTAGCGAATGCCCGCGCCATTGAGCACCAGCTTGTTGCCCTTGAGTTCCATGGTGTCGTCGAGTTTGACGCCGCTGAGTTCAACCGCCTGCGCCCAGTGGGCGGCAGTGCAAAGCAAGGCAATCGCGGATAAGGTTTTGATGGGTGCCATGTGTACCTCTGGGTTATATCGTGTTGCTATTGTGTCGTAAATGCGGCGCAGCAGCTGTCTGGTAGCAGACAGGCTCTTGCATTTGCTACACTGCAAGCATGCACAGCCTCTGCATTCCCATTTGTTGTATCCAGGCCCCCAGCGCCGCTGACCGTTTCGGTCGGGGAGCCTGGTTGTGGCGTAAGCCAACACAGCACGCTTAAAGCGCGGGGCTTGGCCCTGCCCTCGTTCCCCGTACCCCGCGCTGGCTTGGCCGTACATGCCCCCGTACCAGGGCCGGTACCCCGCGAGGCCCGCCCTCCACAAAAAATTTTCAACCGTGCAGCACACGCGCACCCTTTGTAAAGCCAATTGACCCATGACTGAAACCCAATTCAACACCCTGGCCAGCCAAGGCTACAACCGCATTCCCCTGGTGGCCCAAGCTTTTGCCGACTTGGAAACCCCGCTCTCGCTCTACCTGAAGCTAGCTTACGCGCAAGACGCTGGCAAATACTCCTTTTTGTTGGAGTCGGTGGTGGGCGGCGAGCGTTTTGGCCGCTACAGTTTTATTGGCCTGCCCGCGCGCACCCTGCTGCGCGCCAGTGGCTTTGGCGCTGCGGCCCACACCGAGGTGGTGCGCGACGGCGTGGTCATCGAAACGGCCAACGGCAACCCGCTGGACTTTATTGCCGCCTACCAGCAGCGTTTCAAGGTGGCCTTGCAGCCGGGTTTACCGCGCTTTTGTGGCGGCTTGGCGGGCTATTTTGGCTACGATGCGGTGCGCTATATTGAAAAGAAGTTGGCAGCCACTTGCCCGCCCGACGCCTTGGGTTGCCCCGACATCTTGCTGTTGCAATGCGAAGAGCTGGCGGTGATCGACAACCTCTCGGGCAAGCTGTATTTGATCGTCTATGCCGACCCGTCGCAAACCCAGGCCTATGCCCAGGCCCAGCAGCGTTTGCAGGCATTAAAGGGCCTGCAGCAAGTGGCCGTGAGCGCGCCGCCAATTCGCCCCACGCAAAGCCACCCGGCCCAGCGCAGCTTTGCCAAGGCTGACTACATTGCAGCGGTAGAAGAAGCCAAAGAGCTGATTGCGGCGGGCGACTTCATGCAGGTGCAAGTAGGCCAGCGCATCCACAAACGCTACACCCAAAGCCCGCTCAGCCTGTACCGCGCGTTGCGTTCGCTCAACCCCAGCCCCTACATGTACTACTACCACTTTGGCGACTTCCATGTGGTGGGTGCTTCGCCCGAGATTTTGGTGCGCCAAGAAAAGGTAGAACACCTGGGCAAACCAGCCCAGAAAATCACCATTCGCCCTCTGGCTGGCACGCGCCCACGCGCCGCCACGCCCGAGGCCGACAAAGCTGTGGAGCAAGAACTCATTCACGACCCCAAAGAGCGCGCTGAGCATGTGATGCTGATCGACCTGGCCCGCAACGACATTGGCCGCATTGCGCAAACCGGCACCGTCAAAGTAACCGACGCCTTTGCCGTGGAGCGCTACAGCCATGTGATGCACATTGTCAGCAATGTCGAAGGAATTTTGAACGCGGGCATGAGCAATATGGACGTGCTCAAAGCCAGCTTCCCCGCAGGCACGCTGACTGGCGCGCCCAAGGTGCACGCGATGGAGCTGATCGACAAACTAGAGCCTGTCAAGCGCGGCATCTACGGCGGTGCCTGCGGGTATCTGAGCTTTGCCGGCGACATGGACGTGGCCATTGCCATCCGCACCGGCATCATCAAAAACGAAACCCTCTACGTGCAAGCCGCCGCGGGCGTGGTGGCCGACTCGGTACCTGAACTCGAATGGCAAGAAACCGAAGCCAAAGCCCGCGCCTTGCTGCGCGCCGCCGAGTTGGTAGAGGAGGGCATGGAATGAATACCGAATGCGGGCAGCCGGATGCAGAGGACGCGAAAGAAGCGCGAAGGACGCAAAAGGACAGCCAAAATTTTGAGGATGATTTTTCGCATGAAATTATTGGGGCCGCAGTAGAGGTGCAGCGGGTGCTGGGCATGGGCTTGCTGGAGAGTGCCTATGCGTCGGCGCTGGCTATTGAGTTCAAAGAGCGCGAGCTCCAGTTTGAACGCGAAGTAGCAGTTTCTGCCGAATACAAGGGCTATGCACTGGGCACCGCCTACCGGGCGGATTTCATCGTGGAGCGTTCGGTGATTGTGGAGCTCAAAGCTATAGATGCCGTTGCTGACCAGCACCGCGCCCAGTTGCTCTCTTACCTTCGTTTGTCGGGCCTCAAGCTGGGCCTGCTCATCAATTTCCACGCCTACCCTGTAGTCAAAGGCATTCACAGATTGGTCAATAAGCTGTGAACGACTTTTTGAACCCCTTTCGCACACTTCGCGTAACTTTTGCGTCCTCTGCGCTCGGCTGCCCGCATTCAACCTAGGAGTGCCCACTATGCAAGTTTTAATGATCGACAACTACGACAGCTTTACCTACAACATCGTCCAATACTTTGGCGAGCTGGGCGCGCAGGTGCAGGTGTTTCGCAACGACGAAATCACGCTCGAACAAATTGCCGCCTACGCGCCCGACCGGCTGGTGATCTCGCCCGGCCCCTGCTCGCCCAAAGAGGCGGGCATTTCGGTCGCGGCTATTGCGCACTTTGCGGGCAAGCTGCCCATTTTGGGCGTGTGTTTGGGCCACCAAGCGATTGGCGCGGCATTCGGCGCGCCAGTGCTGCGGGCGCAGCAACTCATGCACGGCAAAACCAGCGTGATTACCACCACGCGCAAAGGCGTGTTTGCGGGCCTGCCCGAGCAGTTCACCGTCAACCGCTACCACTCGCTGGCCATCGCTAAAGACGCCTGCCCTGCCGAGTTGGAAGTGACGGCCTGGACCGACGACGGCGAGATCATGGGCGTGCGCCACAAAAGCCTGGCCATCGAAGGCGTGCAGTTCCACCCCGAAAGCATTCTCACCGAGCATGGGCATGCGATGCTGAAGAACTTCTTGGAGCAAGCTGCGTGATTACTTTGTATGAACTGCGCTGGTCGCATTATTGCGAGAAGATCCGCCTAGCACTGAACTACATGCAACTGCCTTGGCAGGCGGTGGGCATTCACCCTTTTAGCAAAAAAGAAATGCGCATGCATGCGCTGCCCGCACACTTGCCCAACTACACCGTGCCTGCTGTTTGGGACGATGCCAAGAGCCGCTTTGTGATGGACTCCACGCCGATCTTGCGCTACCTGGCGCAAAGCTACCCCGATGCGCCCCAGCTATTTCCTGGCGATGCAGACAATCGCGCGGCCATCGACGCGCAACTGCTGGAGTTCGACACTATGCTGAGCTTGCCAGCCAGGCGCTTTGGCTACAGCCAGTTGATTTTTGAAAGCCCCTCGACCCTTGTCGATTTGTTCATGAACAAGCCCTGGAATGCACCTGTGCTGCGGCATGTGGTCGGTTTCGTGTTGGGCATGGTGCTGTGCAAACGCTTTGACTTCCACCGGGCTGAAGGTATTGGCCTCTACGAAGCGCTAGAAGCCTACTTGCTGCAACTCACTGCGCGCCTGCAAGGCCGCGCCTACGTGGTGGGTGATGCATTTTCAGTGGCTGACTTGGCTTTGGCGGCGCAGTTGCGACCTCTGACCATTGTTCCCTTTTTTGCCGATAACCCACAGCTTGCGCCCTTGTTTGCGCGGCATCGGCAGGTCTTGGCGCAGCGCAGCACCGAAGGCGATTCAGCCTATCAAGCCGCCATCGCGAAAGCGCGCCTGCGCAAAGCGCCCGTGCGACGCATACTCCACCAGCGCTTGGTCGCACTGCCCTTTAGCGTGGGCCATGCGTTTGCAGCGAACGATCAAATCAACGTGTGGGACAAAGGCATGTGGGCCATGCCCTACCATTACCTGGTTACGCTGCGCCGTGGCAAACTTCGCTTGCGCCATGCCAGCGCTACCGTGCGTTAATAACGACATCAACCCTTAGAGCAACCCATGCCCGTCACGCCCCAAGAAATTCTGCAACGCACCATCGAGCACCGCGAGATTTTTCACGACGAAATGCTCAGCGTGGTGCGCCAAATCATGGGCGGTGAGATGTCGCCGGTGATGATGGCGGCGCTGATTACCGGCCTGCGTGTGAAGAAGGAAACCATTGGCGAGATCACCGCGGCCGCGCAGGTGATGCGCGAATTTTCTACCAAGGTGCATGTGGCCGACGCCACGCATTTGGTCGACATTGTGGGCACCGGCGGCGACGGCTCGCACACCTTCAACATTTCTACCTGCAGCATGTTTGTGGCTGCCGCAGCGGGCGCTAAGGTGAGCAAGCACGGCGGGCGCAGCGTCAGCAGCAAAAGCGGCAGCGCCGACGTGCTCGAAGCCCTGGGCGTGAACATCAACCTCTCGCCCGAGCGCATTGCCCAGTGCATTGCCCAGGTGGGCATTGGCTTCATGTTTGCGCCCAACCACCACAGCGCCATGAAGCACGTGGCCCCGGTGCGCAAAGAGCTGGGCGTGCGCACCATGTTTAACATCTTGGGGCCGCTCACCAACCCGGCGGGTGCACCGAATATTTTGATGGGCGTGTTCCATGCTGATTTGGTGGGCATCCAGGTG
>CANFOR010000082.1 GCA_947448675.1 Betaproteobacteria bacterium | reverse complement strand
ATCTTGCCCGAGTTTGCCAAGGCGCACCCGCTATACGAGCGCATGGGTTTAAAGGACCTGTGCCAGCACATCCACGCCCTTTATACCAAGTACGACATTGCCCGCCTGACCACCGACGTTTACCAAAGCGAGCTCAAGCCCGCCATGACGCCCAGCGACGCTTATGCCTACATTGCCCACCGCAAAACCGAGCGCGTGGAAATCGACCACCTAGAAGGCCGCATCACCGTCGGTTTGGTCACGCCGTATCCACCGGGCATACCACTGTTGATTCCTGGCGAAGTGTTCAACAAAAAAATTGTTGATTACCTCAAATTCGCCCGTGAGTTCAACACCCAATGCCCCGGCTTTGAGACCGACATTCACGGTCTGGTGGAAGAGAAGGGTGCCGATGGCGTGCGACGCTATTACGCCGATTGTGTCCGTGATGCAGAGGGAAAATAGGCTGCAAGGCTTATGAAATATGCGTTAACAGCTATTAAATTTGTAGCGTCTACGGGATGCGCTTGAGCGCCGTCACTTCTATCTCAATCTTCATGCGCGGGTCGGCCAGTCCGGCCACGATCATCATGGCGGCGGGCCGCACGCTACCGAAGTAGCGGCGCAGTACGGGCCAGCAGGGTTCAAAGTCTGCGACCTGGGGCAGCACGTAGGTCACACGCACCACGTCTTGCAGGCTGGAGTCGGCTTGCTGCAAGGCCGATTCGATGTTTTGCAAGCACTGTTCGGTTTGCACCAACACATCGTCCGAGATCGACATGGTGGCGTAGTCAAAACCGGTAGTGCCCGAGACAAACACCCAGTCGCCCGCTACCACGGCGCGCGAGTAGCCGATTTGCGCTTCAAACGTAGAGCCCGAGCTGATGCGCTGGCGCTGCATGGCGCTTAGGCGCTGGGCTCGGCAATGCCGCCCACCACCTTGCTAAAGCCACCGTCTACATAGGTTATTTCGGCGCTCACGCCAGCGGCCAGGTCGCTCATCAAGAAGGCGGCGACGTTGCCAACGTCCTCAATGCTCACATTGCGGCGGATCGGCGCGGCTTCGGCCACCACGCTCAAAATTTTGCCAAAGCCCTTGATACCGCTGGCGGCCAGGGTTTTGATGGGGCCAGCGCTGATGCCGTTGGCGCGCAGGCCACGGCCCTGGCTACCCAAAGACTCGGCCAGGTAGCGCACCGAGGCTTCTAAGCTGGCCTTGGCCAAGCCCATGGTGTTGTAATTGGGCACGGTGCGCTCTGCGCCCAAGTAGCTCAGGGTGAGCAGGGCGGCTTTGTCGTTCAAATAGGGCAGGGCGGCCTTGGCCATTCCCGGGAAGCTGTAGGCCGAAATGTCGTGTGCAATGCGAAAACCTTCGCGCGACAGGCCTTCTAAAAAGTCGCCTGCAATCGACTCGCGGGTGGCAAAGCCAATGGCATGCACAAAGCCATCAAATTTAGGCCAGGTGGTCGCCAGGTCGGAAAACATTTGACTGATCTGCTCGTCGGAACCGACGTCGCAGTCGAAGATCAGCTTGGAGCCGCAGTCGGCGGCAAACTCGGTGATGCGCTCTTTGAAGCGCTCGCCGACGTAGCTAAAAGCCAGCTCGGCACCCTCGCGGTGGCAGGCCTTGGCAATGCCGTAAGCTATGGAGCGGTTGCTCAGCACCCCGGTGATCAATAATTTTTTGCCCGTTAAAAAACCCATGCGTCTTTCTCCTCAGAAAATCTTGCAGAATTGTCGCATGCGAATGGTTTGGGCTTTCTTCTGTGTGTTGAGCTTGCTGTTGTCGGCTGCGCCGAGCTGGGCCGCACACGCCTACGCGCAGTTTGGCGACATCAAATATCCCGCAGGTTTTAGCCATTTTGGCTATGTCAACCCCATGGCGCCCAAGGGCGGCAGTTTGAGCTTGGTGCCCAACTCGCGCCAGAGCAACTTCGACAAATACAACCCTTTTACCTTGCGCGGCGAACACCCGCCGGGCCTGATGAACGAAGGCCAGGAGAGCAGCCTGGTGTTTGAAACCCTGCTGACCGGTAGCTTGGACGAAGCCACCACTGCTTACGGCTTGTTGGCCGAAGACGTGAGCGTGACACCCGACAAAAAATCAGCGGTGTTTCGCCTCAACCCCTTGGCACGCTTTAACAATGGCGAGCCGGTGCTGGCCGTCGATGTGAAGCATTCTTACGATATGCAAACCAGCCCGCAGGCCTCGCCGCGCATACGCGTGCTGTTTGAGGGCATCAAGGCGGTCACGGTGCTGGGCGAACGATTGGTGCGCTTTGAGTTCAGCAAGGCCGACGAGCAAATGCCCCTGGTGGCGGGCAGCTTGCAGGTGTTCAGCCACAACTGGGGCCGGGGCGCAGACGGTAAGCCCAAGGCCTTTGACGCTATCGTCACCGATCTGCCCATTGGCAGCGGCCCCTATGCCGTGGGCGCCGTGGACTTTGGCAAAACCATTACCTACCAGCGCCGGCCCGACTACTGGGCGCAAGACCTGAATGTGCGCCGGGGCAGCTACAACTTCGAGCGCATCACCTACAAAATCTACGCAGACGATACGGTGCGTCTAGAGGCCTTCAAAGCCGGAGAGTTTGACGTAATTGAAGAAAACATTGCGCGCCGCTGGGCCCGCCAGTACAAGGGCCGTGCCTTTGACAACGGCACGCTCACCCGCACGGAGTTTGCCAACCCCAACCCCGGCTTTTACCAAGGCTATGTGTTTAACACCCGCCGCCCCTTGCTGAAAGATGTGCGGGTGCGCCAAGCCATTGCCATGGCCATGGACTTTGACTGGCTCAACCGCCAGCTCTTCTACAGCGCGTACAAGCGCATCGAGGGCTACTTCCCCACCGCAGAGTTCACGGCTGAGGGCCTGCCCAAACCCGACGAGTTGGCCCTGCTAGCGCCGTGGCGCAGCCAGCTGGCGCCCCAGGTTTTTGGCCCTGCAGCGCGCCTGCCCAGCACCGCCGCGCCGCGCAGCCTGCGGCAAAACCTGCGCGAAGCCCGCGCCTTGCTACAGGCGGCGGGCTGGAGCGACCAGGGCGGCGTGCTGCGCAATGCCAAAGGCGAACCGCTGGAGGTGGAAATGCTGTTCGACCAAGCCTCTTTGGTGCGGGTACTCGGGCCCTTTCAGAAAAACCTAGAGAAGCTGGGCATTCGCATGAAGTTTCGCATCGTCGATTACGCTTTGCTAAAAAAACGTCTTGACGTGTTCGACTTCGACATGACCAGCACCGCCATGGGCAGCAGCTCCACACCCGGAACCGATCTGCGCGATGTCTATAGCGCGGCCTCGGCCGATCGCACCGGCAACCTCAACCTGTGGGGCGTGCGCGACCCGGTGGTCGACGCTTTGGTCGAGGCCATCATCGCCGCCAAAACCCGCGCGCAACTTGCCAGCGGCGTGCGTGCGCTCGACCGTGTGCTGGGCCACGGCTACTACGCCGTGCCCAACTGGTATTCGCCCAGCTACCGCGTGGCCTATAAAGGCAATGCCTTTGCGCGGCCCAAAACCATGCCGGACTATTACAGCGCCCACAGTTGGATCACTGGCGTCTGGTGGTCTACAAACGTGGCCAACACCGCCAAACCGTAACGCCCATGCTCAGCTACATCCTCAAACGCTGCCTGCTGATGCTGCCCACTTTGTTGGGCGTGCTGTTGGTGACTTTCGCCGCGATCCAATTCGTGCCCGGTGGCCCGGTCGAGCAAATGACGGCGCTGATTGAGGGGCGCAGCTCGGGTGGTGAGGCAGCAGCAGGCCGCAGCAGCTACCGGGGCCGCCAAGGCGTAGACGCAGTGCAGATCGCCGAAATTCAAAAGCTCTATGGCTTTGACAAACCCGCGCCCGAGCGCTTTTGGCTGATGCTCAAAGCCTATGCGCGCTTGGACTTGGGCCAAAGTTTTTATTACCACAAAGACGTGTGGCAACTGGTCAAAGAAAAGCTGCCCGTGTCGATCAGCCTGGGCCTGTGGAGCTTCTTGCTCAGCTATCTGATAGCCGTGCCCCTGGGCATCGCCAAAGCCGTGCGCGCCGGTTCGCGCTTTGATTTTGTCAGCACACTGGCCGTGCTGGTGGGTTATGCCATTCCCGGCTTTGTGCTGGGCGTGGCCTTGCTGGTAATTTTTGGTGGGCAATTGCAATGGTTTCCGCTGCGCGGGCTGACCTCAGCCAACTGGGCTAGCTTGGGCTGGGGCGGCAAAATCGCTGACTACCTGTGGCACGTCACCTTGCCGGTGCTGGCCAGTGTACTGGGCAGTTTTGCTGTCATCACCATGCTCACCAAAAATGCGTTTTTAGAAGAAATCCGCAAGCAATACGTGCTGACCGCGCGCGCCAAAGGCTTGGGCGAGCGCCAAGTGCTCTACGGCCATGTGTTTCGCAATGCGCTGATCCCCATCGTTACGGGCTTTCCGGCGGCTTTTATTGGCGCATTTTTTACCGGCTCGGTCTTGATAGAAACTCTGTTTTCACTCGACGGCCTAGGCCTGCTCAGCTTTGAAAGCGTGGTGCGGCGCGACTACCCGGTGGTGCTGGGCACGCTCTACCTGTTTACGCTGATTGGTTTGGTGACCAAGCTCATTTCTGACCTTTGCTACGTGTGGGTAGACCCCCGGGTGAAATATGAATAAGCCCCCTGAAGCGGCCGCTGACCGCCTCCCCCCCGAGGGGCCGCTGGCGGACGGGCAAAGCCCGATCCGCAGTGGCCAGGTATCAGCGTCACCGGCAAAGCGCGCCTGGCTGCGTTTTAAGCGCAACCGCTTGGGCTATTGGAGTTTGTTGGTGTTTTGCGCCTTGGTGCTGCTGAGCCTGGGCGCGGAGCTGCTGTCGAACGACAAACCGCTGGTGGCCCGCTACCAGGGTCACACCTATTTCCCGATTGCGCAGAGCCTGCCCGAGACCACCTTTGGTGGCGACTTTCAAACCGCTACCGATTTTTTAGACCCCTTCATCCAAGCGCAATTTCAGCAGCCCGGCAACTGGGCGATTTACCCGCCTAACCCCTACCACTTTAAAACCCTGAACTACTTTGCCAAAGCGCCCAACCCCGCTGCGCCCTCCACCCAAAACTGGCTGGGCACCGACGAGCGTGGTCGCGACCTGCTGGCCCAGCTGCTGTATGGCTTTCGGGTCTCGGTACTGTTTGGTTTGGCACTGATGGCCATTGGGGTGGTGCTGGGCGTCATTACGGGCGCAGTGCAAGGCTATTTTGTCGGCAAGACCGATTTGGTCGCCCAGCGCTTGATCGAAATTTGGAGCTCCATGCCCGAGCTGTATTTGCTCATCATTTTCTCGGCCGTGTTCGACCCTTCGGTCACTATTTTGCTGGTGCTGCTCAGCCTGTTTGGCTGGATGGGCTTGTCGGACTACGTGCGCGCCGAGTTCTTGCGCAACCGCCAGATGGACTATGTGAAAGCCGCACGCGCGCTGGGCGTAGGGCATTGGCAGATCATCACCCGGCACATCTTGCCCAACTCACTCACGCCAGTGGTGACCTTCTTGCCCTTTCGCATGAGCGCGGCCATCTTGGCCCTGACCTCGCTCGACTTTTTAGGTCTGGGTGTACCACCGGGCACGCCCTCGCTGGGCGAGCTGCTGGCCCAGGGCAAAAGCAATTTAGACGCCTGGTGGATCTCGCTCTCAACCTTTGCCGTGCTGGTGCTCACCCTGCTCTTGCTGACCCTGATGGGCGACGCCCTGCGCGACGCCCTCGACCCGCGCAAGGCGGACGTATGACGCTTAAACCACTTTTAGACGTTCAAAACCTGCGCGTGGCCTTTGCGGGCAAGGGGGTGGTGCATGGCATCAGCTTTTGCATCCAGCCCGGCGAAAAGCTGGCCTTGGTGGGGGAGTCGGGCTCGGGCAAGTCGGTAACGGCGCTGGCTTTGCTGCGCTTGGTGCAGGGCGCAAGCATCAGCGGCAGCGCCCAATTTGTGAACGAAAATGGTCTGCAAGGCACGCCTGCTGTGCGTGAGCTGCTATCGCTTTCAGAGCATGCGCTGCGCGGCATACGCGGCGATGAGGTGGCTTTTATCTTCCAAGAGCCCATGACGGCGCTTAACCCCTTGATGACGGTGGGCCAGCAAATTGCCGAGGTTTTGCAGCTCAAACAAGGCAAAAGCCGCGCCGAATCTGCGCAAGGCGCTATCGATTTGCTAGCTAGCACGGGCATCCCCGAGCCTGCGCGACGGGCTGGCGCCTACCCGCACCAACTCAGCGGCGGCCAACGCCAGCGCGCCATGATCGCCATGGCCCTGGCCTGCAAACCCAAGCTCTTGCTGGCCGACGAGCCCACCACCGCGCTTGATGTCACCCTGCGCCAGCAAATCTTGGACTTGCTCGCCGACCTGCAGCGCCAGCACGGCATGGCGGTGCTGCTCATCACCCACGACCTCAACCTGGTGCGCCGCTTTGCCGACCGCGTGGCCGTCATGGAAAACGGCCATTTGGTCGAGCAGGGCACTGTGGCCGAGGTGTTTTCCGCGCCCCAGCACGCCTACACGCGCAGGCTGCTGGCCAGCAAGCCGGTGCGCGATGTGGTCGAACTGCCGCTGGCCGAACCCGGCGCGCCTGCCGCAGCGCCCAGCTTGGTGCAAAACTTGGTGCAAACCCAGGCCCTGCGCGTGGCCTACCCGGTGCCGGTGCCGGGCTTGAAGGGCTGGTTCAAAAAAGCCGAGTTTGTCGCCGTGCAGGGCGCAAGTTTCACGTTGCGCGCGGGCCAAACTTTGGGCGTGATCGGCGAGTCGGGCTCGGGTAAATCGACGCTCGCGCAAGCCGTGTTGGGCTTACTGCCGTTTAGCGGGCAGTTGGCCATTACGTCGATTGCACCTACTGCCAGTCTGGAAAATGCCCCTGTGCTGGAAGTAAAACAGCCAAAAACGCCCGCCAATACTGCATATGCAGCTCCTAAAAATATAGCGAGTGGTCAATTCCCGCAAACCCTGCGCCGCCAAGTGCAGGTGGTGTTTCAAGACCCGTTTTCATCCCTGTCGCCGCGCATGACGGTGGAAGAAATCGTCGGCGAAGGCCTGCGGGTGCATGCGCCACAGCTGAATGCCGCGCAGCGCCAAGCGCAGGTCTTGCGGGCTTTGAACGACGTGGGCCTGGGCGCAAAAGCCTTCCCCGGCCTGCTGCAGCGCTACCCGCATGCGTTTTCGGGTGGACAGCGCCAGCGCATCGCCATTGCGCGGGCGCTCATCGTCGGCCCGCAATTACTGGTGCTCGACGAGCCCACCAGCGCGTTGGACGTGACCATCCAGCAGCAGGTGCTGCAACTTTTGCAGCGCTTGCAGCGTGAGCGAGGCCTGGCCTATTTGCTCATCACCCACGACGTGGACGTGATCCGTGCTATGGCCCACGAGGTACTGGTCATGCAAGGCGGCCAGGTGCTAGAGGCCGGTCGCGTAGACCAAGTACTGAACGCCCCGCAACACGCCTACACCCGCGCCCTGGTGGCCGATGCGGGCCTGCTGGGGCCCACTGCTTAGGGATTGGGCAGGCAAAAGGCCCGTTCATGGGGTCTGATTGATCGGGTATTTCAGTGGAAACCCTTGCAAATCAAGGCTTTACAGTCTATAATTCGCGCTTCACGACCAAACGGGCGGGTTTTCACCGCCCGTTTTTTTTGGTCGATTGTTTTTCATCTGGCTTTTTCAACGGCATTTTTGGAGCAGTAAACACTTGGCATTGCAAGACGTGATTGTGCAAACCGTAACCGGTTTGGGTTATGAACTGGTCGAGACCGAGCGCTCGGCCGGGGGCTTGTTGCGCGTCACGATTGACCTGCCGTGGTTGCCCAACATGCCCTACGGCCAGGGCCTGCCCGTCACGGTAGAAGACTGCGAAAAAGTCACCCGCCAATTGCAGTTTGTGTTGGAAGTTGAAGGCACCGAATACCGCCGCCTCGAAGTGGCCTCGCCAGGCATTGACAGGCCACTGCGCAATGCGCAAGACTTGCAGCGTTTTGTGGGCGAGGTAATCGACATCACGCTCAAAGTGCCGCTGGGCGCGGGCAGCGGCGCAGCTGAAGCCGGCGTGAGCGCCAATCGCAAAAAATTTCGCGGCACGCTGGAGCTGGTTGACACCGGTTGGCAAATCGTCTGGAGCGATGCGCCCGAGCCCAAGCCGGGTGCGCGGGTGAGCAAAAAGCGCCCGCCAGTGCCCATGCAGGTTTTAGGTTTTACGCTGGACGAGCTGCGCGAAGCGCGCTTGGCCCCGTTGGTCGATTTCAGAGGCAAAAAGGCGCCACAAACCGCGCCCACTGCCATTTAAGTTTTAGCACATTGCATACAGGAGAGCCGTAACATGAATCGCGAAATGTTGATGTTGGTGGAAGCCATCTCACGCGAAAAGAACGTCGAGCACGACGTAGTCTTTGGCGCTGTTGAAGCCGCTTTGGCGCAAGCCACGAAAAAACTCTACCCGGGCGAGGTCGACATTCGCGTGTCGGTAGACCGCGACAGTGGCGACTACGAAACCTTCCGCCGCTGGCTGGTGGTACCCGATGCCCAAGGCCTAGAGAACCCCGAAGCCGAAGAGCTGCTGATGGACGCCCTGGACCGCGTGGGCGAGGTCGAAGAGGGCGACTACATTGAAGAGCCGATCGAGTCGGTACCCATTGGCCGCATTGGCGCCATGGCGGCCAAGCAAGTGATTTTGCAAAAAATCCGCGACGCTGAGCGCGAGATGCTGCTCAACGACTTCATGAGCCGTGGCGACAAAATTTTTGTTGGCACCGTCAAGCGCATGGACAAAGGCGACATCATTGTTGAGAGCGGTCGCGTTGAAGGCCGACTGCGCCGCACCGAGATGATCCCCAAAGAAAACCTGCGCTCG
The DNA here is from genome assembly GCA_947448675.1 of Betaproteobacteria bacterium. Taxonomy (GTDB): domain Bacteria; phylum Pseudomonadota; class Gammaproteobacteria; order Burkholderiales; family Burkholderiaceae_C; genus CANFOR01. The sequence goes on along the minus strand of CANFOR010000082.1, from coordinate 2,325 downwards.
GGCGACCGCGTGCGCGCCATGATCATGGAAGTGGATCTGACCCTGCGCGGCGCGCCGATTGTGCTGTCGCGCAGCGCACCCGAGTTCATGATCGAACTCTTCCGCAACGAAGTGCCTGAAATCGAGCAAGGCTTGCTAGAGATTAAAAGCTGCGCCCGCGACCCAGGCTCACGCGCCAAAATTGCTGTGCTCAGCCACGACAAACGCGTAGACCCGATCGGCACCTGCGTTGGCGTGCGCGGCACCCGCGTCAACGGTGTGACCACCGAGTTGGCGGGCGAGCGCGTCGACATTGTGCTGTGGAGCGAAGATCCAGCGCAGTTCGTCATCGGCGCCCTGGCTCCGGCCAATGTCAGCTCCATCGTGGTGGACGAAGAGCGCCACGCCATGGACGTGGTGGTAGACGAAGAAAACCTGGCGATTGCCATTGGCCGTGGCGGACAAAACGTGCGCTTGGCTTCTGACCTCACTGGTTGGAAAATCAACATCATGGACGCCAATGAGTCGGCGCAAAAACTCGCTAGCGAGACGGATACCAGCCGCAAGCTGTTCATGGAAAAACTCGATGTGGACCAAGAAATCGCTGACATTTTGATCGCCGAAGGCTTTACCAATCTCGAAGAAGTGGCCTATGTGCCCTTGCAAGAAATGCTCGACATCGAGAGCTTTGACGAAGACACCGTCAACGAACTGCGTACCCGCGCCAAAGACGCTTTGCTGACCATGGAAATTGCCAAAGAAGAGTCGGTCGAAGCGGTGTCGCAAGACCTGCGCGATTTAACGGGCCTATCCCCTGAGCAAATTGCCAAGTTGGCCGAGGGCGGCGTGCACACCCGTGACGAACTGGCCGATTTGGCCGTAGACGAATTGATGGAATTGACTGGTCAGTCGGAGGACGAAGCCAAGGCCCTGATCATGAAGGCGCGCGAACACTGGTTCGCTGCTGCAGCCTAATGTTCACGTTCAAGGCCCTGCAAGCCTCCCACCCCACCGAATACCAGGATTTCCCACACATATGTCCGCTACCACTGTTGCAGAGTTCGCCGCCGAACTCAAAAAACCCACCGATACCCTGCTGGAGCAGCTGAAAAGCGCCGGTGTTGCCAAGGCGCAGCCCAGCGATGCGCTGAGCGACGCCGACAAGCAAAAGCTCTTGGGCTATTTGCAAAACGCGCACGGCACTGCCTCGACCGATCGCAAAAAGATCACCCTGGTGAAAAAATCCACCAGCGAGATCAAGCAGGCCGATGCCACGGGCCGAGCCCGCACTATCCAGGTTGAAGTGCGCAAAAAACGCACATTCATCAAGCGGGATGACGAAGTGGGTGCAGCAGACGAATTGGCTTCGCCCGAAGAACACGAGCAGGCCGAACAAGCGGCCCAAGCCGCGCATGTGATCGACCAAGCCGAGCTGGCCCGCCGCGAAGAAGAAGCGCGCCGCCAAGCCGAGTTTTTGCGCCGCCAAGAAGAAGAACTCACCGAGCGCCGCCGCCTGCGTGAAGTCGAAGAAGCGCGCCAAGCCGAGCGCGCCTTGGCCGTAGCCAAAGAAGCCGCCGAACGCGCAGCAGCGGCCACATCAGCCCTTGCTGCTGCGGCAGAAACAACAGGAAAAACCGCCAAAACACCCGCCAAATCTGCGACGGCAGCTACTAAAAATGTAGCGCCAGAGGCACTTAGCGCGGCAACTGGAGCGGTGAATGGTACTGCTGCCGACAGCGCTGCAGCCCCTGCAGCAAGCAAGGCCGCTGACCAGCAGGCCGATGCCAAAACGGCTGCCGATCAAGCTGCCGCTGTGGCCGAAGAAAGCCGTGGCAAGGCCGTGCGCGTGGCCAAAGACCAAGCTGCAGAAGACGCAGCCAAGGCCATTGATTTGCAAGAGCGCCGCCGCAAGGCCGAGTCTGAAGCCGCTGCCATTCGTTTGATGATGTCAGCACCCAAAAAAGTCATGGTGGCCAAGCGCGTCGAAGAGCCCAAGCCGGTAGCCAAGGCCGACCCGAACAAGCCCGCTATGAAGGGCACGCTGCACAAGCCGCCACCGGGCGCGCCCAAGCCTCCCGGCGCACCGGCTGCCCCCGGCACGGTGGGCAAAGACGGCAAGAAAGAAGTCAAATCTGAGAAGCTGTCTTCCAGCTGGGCTGATGAACAGGCCAAGAAAAAGGCCATTAAAACCCGTGGCGACACCAGTGGCGGCGTGGGCCGCAACAGCTGGCGTGGAGGCCCGCGAGGCCGCAACCGTGGCGACCGCGACGAGCGCAGCGAAAGCAATTTTGTTGCACCGACCGAGACCAAAATCATCGAAGTGCATGTGCCCGAGACCATTACCGT
>CANFOR010000081.1 GCA_947448675.1 Betaproteobacteria bacterium | reverse complement strand
TGCTGTGCCTTGAGTTCGTTTAAGTGCATGGAATGACTCCGTAAGGGGAGTAGAAGTGTCACGAATCGGGGGGAGGGAGCTGCGGGCAGAACAAGCGCCGCGCTAGCCGGAAACTCGAATCAACTGCTCAAGGCAATCGATGAACTGGCGGCATTATGACAGGAAAACCAAGAAGCAAAATGGAAACTGGACGCAGCCGACGCGAAAGTTACGCAAAGGAGGCAAAAACGAAAACCAAAATTAAATTTAATTTTTTGGCTGTGTTTTTGCGTCTTTCGTGAGTTTTCGCGTCCTCTGCGTCAGGCGGTTTGTATTCGAATTTAAGCCAATTGCTGGTCAATAAATGCGGTGAGTTGGGCTTTGCTGAGCGCTCCAACTTTGGTAGCGGCCAGTTCACCGCCTTTGAACAGCATCAGGGTGGGGATGCCGCGAATGCCAAACTTGGCCGGAATGTCGCGGTTGTCGTCGACATTCATCTTGGCAATTTGCAAGCGGTCTTTGTAGGTGGCGGACACTTCGTCCAAGATCGGTGCAATCATTTTGCAAGGACCGCACCATTCGGCCCAGTAGTCCACCAACACCGGTTTGTCGGATTGAAGTACGTCGGCTTCAAAAGATGCATCAGAAATATGTTTGATCAGGTCGCTGGCCATGGCGGGTTCCTTGGAATGTGAAGGGTCGGAGCAGTTAAAGTGGGGAAATTGTGACAGAAACCAATCCCCCTCGTATTGCATGCCCTCTGTAAATTCAGCAAATCCTGCTATGGCGGCTATAGCTAAGCCCGATGCGCCTGTGCAAAACGCAAACCAGAGCGCGGCCCACACCCACCACGCTTGGCAGGCACTGTTCGACGCCCTGTGCAACGCCTTGCAGCAGCGCGGCGCACACCCGGCCCGCTGCGTGGTGCTGCTGCCCTATGCCCAGCTGATGCCGGTGGCCAAGGCCCAGTGGCTGCGCCACCCGGCCGCGCAAGCCTTGGGTTTTGTGCCGCGCTTTGAAAGCACGATGAACTGGGCCACGGCCTGCGCGGCAGGCATGCACAGCGCGCCCAGCGAGCTCGACATCCGCTTTGACACCGCCTGCGACCTGCTCACTGCCGAGCGCTGGCTACGCCAAGCGGGTCTGGCCGCCCAGCAAAGCGAGCTGGCGCCCGCCCTGCTAGAAGCCGCTTGGCAGCTCGCCCCTGTGGTAGCCGCCCAGCCGCCGCTTGAACGGGCCTCCTGGGGCCGTTTGGCGCGTTCTAGCCTGCTAGCTGAGGCCCCATGGGCCGAGCCCCAGGCGGGCGCGCCGCAGGCCACCAGCGGGCAGCTGCGTTTTGAGGCCGCGGTGGCGCAGATCGCGCTCGAATGGGCTCTGGCCTCGGCCTACGCCAGCGACCTGCTGTTTGCCCCCGCCACCCTGTCCAGCGTGGACTGCTTGGTGCAGGTGCGCGGCCTGCAAACCGACGCCCTGGCCGAGACCTTGCTGGCCCACTACGGGTCCAAGGCTTTTGTGCTCGACCACCTGTGCGAACACTTGCCGGCGCCCGTACCCCTCGCCCCGCCCGTGCTGCCGCATTTGGCCTTGCATGCCTGCGAGGGCGCGCACGACGAAGCCCAGCGCAGCGCCGCTTGTGTGCTGCTGCACCTCCATGCAGGCCGCGTGCCGATTGCCCTGGTCGCCAACGACCGTTCCTTGGTGCGCCGCGTGCGCGCCGAGCTGGCCGCCCAAGGCGTGGCCCTGCGCGACGAAACCGGCTGGGCCCTGTCCACCACCCACGCCGCCGCCGCACTGATGGCCTTGCTGCGCGCCTTGTCCTACCTGGCCAGCAGCGACGCGGTGCTCGACGCCGCCAAGCAATGCCCTTGCTTCAGCGGCCATGCGGTAGACAGCCTGGAAGCAGAGCTTAGAAGCCTGGGAACGACCGACTGGCGTGCGTATACAGCTACACATTTAATAGCAATTGACATGGCGCAAACGCTCAACCAATGGCGCGCCAGTTGCTCCGCCACGCGGCCCTTGAGCGACTGGCTAAGCCAGTTGCGCACCCTCTTGCAAGCCAGTGGCCAATGGCCACAGTTGCAAGCCGACGCAGCAGGCGCGCAGCTACTGCAAGCGCTGTACCTTGAAGAAAGCGAAGACAAACGCGACGTCGGTGGCGATAGTAATGGCAAAAAAGATAGCAAAAGCCGCGCCGCCGAGCTGCCCGCCAGCCCGCTGCGCTGGAGCCTGACCGAGTTCACGCGCTGGGTCAGTGCCGTGCTCGAAGCCGCCAGCTTCAAACCCGCCGCGCCCGCGCAGGCCCAGGTGGTGATCTTGCCGCTGGCGCAATTGCTCGGCCGCCCCTTCGCCGCCGTGGTGGTGCCCGGCTGCGACGAGCAGCAACTGGCCGTCGCCCCCGAGCCCGCGGGCCTGTGGAGCGCTTTGCAGCGCCAAGCCCTGGGCCTGCCCCAGCGCGCCGAGCTGCAAAGCGCTGCCAGCGCCGCGTGGAACTACTTGCTGCGCTACGCCGCGCCAAGCCAGCCGGGCACAACGCCGCCGGGGTCGCCACCGGCATCGCCCAGCGCGCAAGCGGCTGCACGGCCCAGCTCGGTGACTGCATCGCCTAGCCCGCCCTGCGTCGATGCGCTCTGGCGCAGCCAGCACGCGGGCGAGGCGCTGATGCCCAGCGGTTTTGTGCAGAGCCTGCGCTTGCGCGGTGCGCCCCTGGCCAGCGAGCCACGCCTGCTGCGCAGCCTGCCGAGCAAGCCCACCATGCCGCCCCAGCCGCGCGCCGACGACTTGCTGCGCGAGACGCTTTCGGCCAGCGCCTACGCCGACCTGCGCGCCTGCCCCTACCGCTACTTTGGCCTGCGCAGCCTGGGCCTAGCCGAGGCCGACGAGTTGGACGCCGCGCTCGACAAACGCGACTTCGGCAACTGGCTGCACCTGGTGCTCAAACGCTTCCACGAGGCCTTGGCTGCAAAGGATAAATCAGCCAAAACGCCCGCCGATACTGCGTATGAAGCTATCATAAACAGAGCAGCCGAAGAGGCCACGCAGCTCCTTGGCCTAGACGCTGCGGCCTTCACGCCCTTTGCCGCCGCTTGGCCGCGCGTGCGCGCGGGCTACCTGGCTTGGTGGGCTTTGCACCAAGCCAGCGGCGCGCAATTTGCGCAGGCCGAGGTGTGGCGCGAGCAGCCCATGGGCCGCGTCACGCTGGTCGGCAAAATCGACCGCATCGACAGACTGCCTGCCGTGCACGGCCGTGGCGAGCACCCTGCGCAGCGCTTGGTGATCGACTACAAAACCGAAGCCCCCAGCGCCACCAAAAAACGCCTCGCCGAGCCGCTCGACGACACCCAACTGGCCTTCTACGCCGCCCTGCTCGAAGACGACGAACTGCAAGCCGCGTATGTGAACGTCGGCGAAAAAGACGGCACCCACAGCCACCCCATGCACGGCATCGTTGAACTGCGCAACGCCTTGGTAGACGGCATCTTGCACGACATGGACCGCATCGCCGCAGGCCAAGCCCTGCCCGCTCTGGGCGAGGGCAGCGCTTGCACGTATTGCGCCGCGCGCGGGCTGTGCAGGCGCGATTTTTGGAGCGCCACATGAAGCAACAGCCGTCGGGTTTTCCGCATTCTCTTATCCCATGAACACCTCTTACGAAGCCAACGGTCAGGCCGTTACCCCAGAGCAGTTTTACGCCCTGGCCTGCGACCCGCAGCGCAGTGTGGCGGTGGAGGCTTGCGCGGGAGCGGGCAAAACCTGGATGCTGGTCTCGCGCATGTTGCGCGCTTTGCTGGAGCAGGCGGCCAGCGCGCGGGGCGTGCAGCCGCAAGAAATTTTGGCCATCACCTTCACCAAAAAAGCCGCGGGCGAAATGCGCGAGCGGCTCTACCAGTGGCTGGGCGACTTTGCTCAGGCCAGTTCCGTGCAACTGGAGCAAGAGCTGCTGCTGCGCGGCATTGACGCCGATGCGTGGAATAAAAAAGCCCCGCAAGGCACGCCAGATGTGCGTGAGCTGCTATCAAATTTATATCAAACCCTGCTCAGCAACGGGCGGCAAGTGCAGATCCGCACCTTCCACAGTTGGTTTGCAGCGCTCTTGCGCAACGCGCCGCTGGCCGTGCTGCAGGCCTTGCAATTGCCCAGCCGCTACGAGCTGCTCGAAGACGACGCGCGGGCACTGCCGCTCTTGTGGCCGCGCTTTTATTCCGCTCTGCAGCAAGACGCGCAGGCCCTGGCCAGCTACCAAGCGCTGGTCGCCGCGCAGGGCCGCAGCCAGGCGGGCAAAGCACTGGAGGCGGTGTTCTTTAAGCGCACCGAATTTTTGCTGGCCGACGAGGCCGGCGTGGTCGATGCCTCGGTGCCGCATTTCAGTGCCTTGTACACCGAGTTTGCGGGCCTGGACGCGCCCTTGGAAATGCTCAGTACCAACCGCGACCACCGGCAAAAACTACGCGACGCAGCCGTGGCCTTGGGTGCGGCCAGCGCGCCGACCTTTAGCGCCAAAGGTGGAGAGTTAGAGCAAGCGTGCACCGCGCAAGACTGGCCCGCCGCCATGGCTGCGCTGTTCACCCAAGATGGCAAGCCGCGCAAGTTTGGCGAGAAAATGGTGGGGATCGAGCGCGTGCGCGTGGCGCAAGACCTGCTGCAGCGCGTGCAAGACGCCCAGGCTCAGCACGCCGCCTGGCAACACCAGCAATGCCTGCTGCGCCTGGGGCGGGTGCTCTTGGCCGCATACGCGGCGCTCAAACGCGAGCACGGCTGGGTTGACATGGCCGACCTGGAGCGTGCCGCCTTGCACCTGCTGGCCGACGCCGAGCTGGGCGCTTGGGTGCAGCAGCGCCTGGACGCGCAGGTCAAGCATTTGCTGATCGACGAGTTCCAAGACACCAACCCGCTGCAATGGCGGGCGCTGTCCAGCTGGCTGGGCAGCTACGCCGGTGCGGGCGGCGGCGAGCGCCCGGGGGTGTTCATCGTTGGCGACCCCAAGCAAAGCATTTACCGCTTTCGCCGCGCCGAGCCCCAGGTGTTCAAGGCTGCTCAGCTTTTTGTAGCAGAGGCGCTAGGCGGGACGCGCCTGGCCTGCGACCACACCCGGCGCAATGCGCCCGCCGTGCTGGCGGCCGTCAACGCCGCCATGGCCCAGGCGCAGCGCGAGGGCTTGCTGGCGTTTCGCGCGCACAGCTCCAGCTCCACTTTGCCGGGCAGCGTGCTGCGCTTGCCGCAAATTGCGCGACCTCCATCACGGTTTGAATCGCGCAATCACCCAGGTTCTGCGGCGCGCTCTGAAAATGGGAGCAAAATTTCCAGCATTCAAGCGCGTTGGCGCGACACACTGACCGAGCCGCGCGAGAGCTTTGAAGACAGCCTGCGCAGCCTAGAAGCCCGCCAAGCCGCGCGTTGGATCGCCCAGCAAATCGCCCAAGGTGCCCAGCCTGCCGACTTTATGGTGCTCTCGCGCAAACGCGCCAGCCTGGGCCTGCTGCACAGCGAGTTGCGCGACCTGCACATCAGCGCCGCCGTGGCCGAGAAGACCGGTTTGATGGACTGCTGCGAGGTGCAAGACGTGGTGGCGCTGCTCGACGCATTGGTCTCGCCCGGCCACTCGCTGAGCCTGGCGCGCGCGCTCAAGAGCCCGCTGTTTGGCTTGAGTGATGAGGACCTAGTGTGCATTGCTTTGGCCGTGCGCAGCGCAGAACCAGGCGGAGAAAACGGCGCCGAGCCTGCAGCTGCCGCATCGAGCCGCCGTGCAAAGCCTTTGAGCTGGTTCGACGTGCTACAAAAAACAGAGCTGCTTCCGCAGCATCTGCGCGGTTTACACGGCATTTTGTTGCAATACCAAAGCTGGGTGCGCAGCCTGCCGCCGCACGACGCGCTGGGTTTCATCTTGCACCACGCCCGGGCCGATGCCCAATTTGCCGCTGCCGTGCCCGCCGCCCAACGCGCCAGTGTGTGGGCCAATTTGGGCGCGCTCTTGCAGGCCACGCTGGCCTTGCAAGGTGCGCGTTTCAGCACGGCTTATGGCCTGGTGCGCCAGCTCAAAGCGGGCAGCGTGCAAGCGCCTGCCCAGGTGCCCAGCGCGGCGGTGCAACTGCTAACCGTGCACGGCGCCAAGGGCCTGGAGGCGCGCACCGTGCTCTTGCTCGACACCGACGCCCAGGCCACTAGGGGCGAAAACATGGGTGTCTTGGTCGATTGGCCGGGCGAGGCGGCCCGCCCCGCTGCTTTTGTTTTTGTAGCAAGCGAGGCTCAGCCAGCGCCCTCGGTGCGGGCATTGCTTGCCAGCGAGCAGCAAGCCCGGCAACGCGAAGAGATCAACGCGCTGTATGTGGCCATGACCCGCGCACAACAGCGCTTGGTGCTGTCGAGCAACGCGCCGCACGCGCCCGATGCGCAGAGTTGGTGGCAGCGCCTGGGCGGTTTGGCCGAGGCAGTGGAAGTGCCGCACGAAGAGCCGCACGAAGAGCTGCATGAAGAGCCCTGTGCAGTGTCTGCGGCCTCACCGGAGGAAATGTCTGCACCCAGCCAGAGCGCAAGCACTGCAACGCACTTTGAAATGCTGTTTTTACCCGAGAATCAAGCGCAAAGCCGCATAGAAAGTGCGCAAGCAGCTACTAAAAATGTAGCAAACGAGGTGCCTCTGGAGGCTGCAGCAGACTCAGCCGCCAGGGTTGGGCAAGCCATGCACCGCTTGCTCGAATGGCAGGCTACGGGCGCCGCCAGCGCGGGCTTTGTGGCCAGCGGCGCGCAGCAAGCCGCTGTTGAGCGCGAGTTTGCGCTCAGCGCCGACGAGTTGGCGCGGGCCCTGGCCTTGGCCCAACGCATCCGTGAGGGCCAGGCTGCTTGGGTGTGGGACGCCGCGCAACTGGTGTGGCAGGGCAACGAGCTGGAGCTGGCCTACCAAGGCCAGCTGCTGCGGATAGACCGTTTGGTCCAACGTGCCGACACCCAGGCTTGGTGGGTGCTCGACTACAAGTCGGCCCAGCAGCCCGAGCAGCAAGCCGGGCTCAACGCGCAAATGCAGCGCTACCGCACAGCGGTACAAGTCCTGTATGCAGGGGCCAAGGTAGAGGCGGCTTGGCTGGGCGGCGACGGTAGCCTGCGCTTGCTCGGGCCTTGATCGCACCAACAGCGTGGCGTGAGCAACGATTGCGTGCAAGCGCTGCCCACGCCGAGCGCGGCAAGGTTTTATGATGCATGGCATCTAACCCGAGGAGCCGCTATGTTGCTAGGTTTACGCACCGCCATTTACCCCGTCACCGACTTGGCCGCGGCCAAACAGTGGTATGGCCAAGTGCTGGGCGCACAGCCTTACTTTGACCAGCCCTTTTACGTGGGCTTTAGCGTCGGCGGCTTTGAACTGGGTTTGCTGCCCCAAGGCAAGCCGGGCACCAGCGGCCCGCAGCCTTTGTGGGGCGTGGCCGATGCGGCAGCGGCTTTAGAGAAGCTATTGGCGCTCGGCGCTACACTTTTAGAAGCAGTGAGCGACGTGGGCGAGGGCATCCAGGTGGCGGCCGTGCAAGACCCGTTTGGCAATCGCTTGGGGATCATTCATAACCCCAACTTCAAGCAGGCAGCACTGCGCTGATGCGCCGCTCTGCCCCTAGACTTTTTCAATCGCGAATATGCACGACAAAACCACTGAGCTGATCCACCACCCCTACCAAGCCCCGGCGGGCTTTGCCGCGCCCCAGTTGGGCGTGTACAAAGCCTCGACGGTGATTTTTGCCAACACGGCTGAGCTGCGCAGCCGCGATTGGAAGCACAAAACCGGCTACACCTATGGTCTGCACGGCACGCCCACCACTTTTGCGTTGGAAGAGCGCCTGTGCGCTTTGGAAGGCGGCCTGCAGTGCCTGCTCACCTGCAGTGGCTTGGCGGCGGTTGCTTTGGTCAACATGGCCTTGCTGCGCGCAGGCGACGAAGTGCTGATCCCCAGCAATGCCTACGGCCCCTCCAAGGCCTTGGCTGAGGGCGAGTTGGCGGCTTGGGGCATTGGTCACCAACTATACGATCCGCTCCAGCCGGCCGATTTGGCCGCCAAAATATCGGCCAAAACCAAGTTGGTTTGGCTGGAAGTGCCGGGCTCGGTGAGCATGGAGTTTCCCGACTTGCCTGCGTTGCTGCGTGTGTGCCGGGCCGCGAACACCGCGCAGCGCAGCATCGTCACGGCACTCGACAACACCTGGGGCGCAGGCTTGGCCTTCAATGCTTTTGATGTGTTGGCCGAGGGTGGCTTGGGCAGCGCGGTTGTGGGCGCTGACATTTCCATCCAAGCCCTGACCAAATACCCCAGCGGCGGTGGCGACGTGCTGATGGGCAGCGTGGTCACGCGCAACGAGGCCCTGCACCTGCGCCTCAAAGCCACGCATATGCGCACCGGCATGGGTGTGGGTGCAAACGATGTAGAGGCGGTGTTGCGTTCCCTGCCCAGCATGGCCCTGCGCTACGCCGCGCACGACGCTGCAGGCCGGGCCCTGGCGCAATGGCTCAGCACCCAGCCCGAGGTGGCCCAGGTGCTGCACCCGGCCTTGCCCGGCGCGCCCGGCCATGCGCATTGGCAGCAGCTATGCCGCAGCGGGCAAGCCGCTGGCCTGTTCAGCGTGGTCTTCCAGCCGCGCTACAGCCCGGCGCAGGTCGATGCTTTTTGCGACGCGCTGCGCCTGTTTAAGCTCGGTTTTAGCTGGGGCGGGCCGATGAGTTTGGTGGTGCCCTACGACATGCCCAGCATGCGCGGCAAGGCCTGGCCTTACGCGGGCGTGTTGGTGCGCTTTTCGCTCGGGCTAGAGGCTGTGGCCGATTTACAAGCCGATTTGCAGGCCGCCTTGGCGCAAATGGCCTAGCACGCTGGTTTTAGCGTACATTGGGGCCATTCAACTAGAAACGGACACCCGCTGTGGCAACACCCAATTACGGATACGAAAAGCGCCAAAAGGAGCTGGCCAAAAAGCGCAAGAAAGAAGACAAGCTCAAGGCCAAGACCGAGCGCAAAGTGGGTGATGAATTTGCCACGGGCTATGTGGCGCAAGGCCATGACGACGAGGCTCCTGCCAACCCACCCGCGCCCGGCACACCGGGCCCGGCGCTGTAAGGCTCAAGGCTTAGGCAGCCACCCCAAATTGTTGGCATGCAGGCTTTGGATGTAAAGCCGGTCGGCCGTCTCGGTCACGCCCGTGGTCTCGGGGTAAGCGCCGCTGGGGTCTTGCAAATCGGCCAGTACCTTACCGTCTTCATCAAACGCAAACACATGGCCGTAAGCTTGCGGTACGGGCCATAGTGCACGCGGCAAGCGCAGGGTGAGGGCGCGCAAAAAGGGCTGGCCTGCCATCTTGTCGATGGTGCTGTTGCGTGGCTTGACCAAGCCTGCCCAAACTTTGCCGTTTTGTCCGCGCATCAGGTTGTCGGGGTAGCCCGGCAGGTTGTCCAGCAACACGCGGGCTTGTGGGTCGGCCTGGGCGACGTTCAGGTCTTGCGCAGCCACGGCGATTTTCCAAATGCGGTACTTGCCCGTTTCGGCGACGAAGAGCGACTCTTCGTCGCTGCTCAGCGCCAAGCCATTGGCAAAAGACAGACCTTGCGCCACTACGCGCGTGGCCTTAATGGCGGGGTTGTATTCGATCACACGGCCCGTGGACGACTGTTCCAAAATGTCCAAAATACTGGCTTCAAAAGTGCCACCAAATTCTTTGGGGCCAAAGCGGGTGGAGGCGTCGGTAAAGTAAATGCGCCCGTTTTGGGCGACCACCACGGCGTCCGGGTAGCGCAGGGGTGCATTGCCCAAGTGGCTGACCAAGACGCTGACTTTTCGATCAGGGCTGATGGAGAGCAAGCCCAAGTAAGCGTCGGCTGCTATCAAATTGCCAGCAGCGTCAAAGTCAAAACCAAGCACCCGGCCACCCGTGTTGGCAAACAATTCGATGCCGCTGCCGTCGGCGTTCATACGCAAAATGCTGCCGCTGGCCACGGTGGTGTAGAGCTTGCCGCCAGGCCCCATGGCAATGTGCTCGGGGCCTGCTTCAGCGCCGAGTGAAATGTTTTTTAAGTTGGCCAAAGCTTGGTTGGGGGTGAACGCGCCTTGGTAGCCGGGCGCAGCAGGCGCTTGCCAACCGACGGGGCTAACAGGCACCGGCCAAAAGCCCAAATAAGCCAGCAAACCCAGCAAAAGCAATGCCAAAACTTGCAAGCCTATTTTCATTCTGTTTCAGCCCGTATTTGCCGTGCCAATTGGTCGAAAGCGCCCGTGGAATGTGCGTGGGCAGCTATGATTTTTGCAGCACTGTGCTGTGTGAAATTACGATCGATGGAGCTACTATAACCGGGGTCGTAGTGCAGGCTGAGCAGTTCGCCGACTACCTCGCGCACCTGGCCTGCATGCACCTGGGCTTGCCACTGCGCCACTACTGCTTTGCCGCGCAAGGGAGCCAGCACCTCTAAGCGGGCGCAGAACAAAGCCGGGTCTTGCGCAAAGAAGGCGTAGTCTTCCATCAACAGCTCCACGCGCTGCTCGGTGGGCAATTGCAGTGCCAGGCAGGGGCTGGCGCGCATGGCTGTCATCAGGCTGTCGGGCACGGCCACGTTGCCGACTTTTTTGCTCTCGCTTTCTACATACACCACGCGCGTGGTGTCGAACTGGCGTAGCGCGTTCCACACCAGGGTGTCAAAGGCTTTTTGGCTGGGCTGCGCCTGGCCGGGGATCAGGCCCAGCACCGAACTGCGGTGGCTGGCCAGGTCTTCCAGGTCGAGTACCTGGGCCCCAGCGCGGGCCAGGGCCTGCAGCAAACGGGTTTTGCCCGAGCCGGTAGGCCCACACACTACTTGAAAGCGCAGGGCCTGCGCCAGCGGCGGAATCTGCTCCACAAGCGCCGCGCGAAAGGCCTTGTAGCCGCCTTCGATCAGCGTGACCTTAAAGCCAATTTGCCCCAACACCAGGGCCAGCGAGCCGCTGCGTTTGCCACCGCGCCAGCAGTAGAGCAGGGGCTGCCAGTCGGTGGGCAGCTCGATCACGTCGCGCTCGATATGCCGGGCAATATTGTGGGCCGCCATGGCTGCGCCGCGCTTGCGCGCTTCAAAGGCGCTGATCTGTTTGTAGGTGGTGCCCACCACGCGCCGCTCTTCGTTGTTGAGGGTAGGCCAGTTCAGGGCATGGGCCAGGTGGTCGAGCGCGTATTCGTCTTCGCTG
>CANFOR010000080.1 GCA_947448675.1 Betaproteobacteria bacterium | reverse complement strand
GACTTTATTCGGCGCTACCCAAACAGTGGCTATGTGCCATCGGCCCTGTTTTGGTTAGGCAATGCCCAGTACGCCACGCGCGACTACAAAGAGGCCATTAGCAACTTCAAAGCCTTGATCGCCGCTACGCCCGACCACGTGCGTGCGCCCGAAGCCGCGCTGTCGATTGCCAATTGCCAAATCGAGTTGAAAGACACCCGCGCGGCCCGCAAAACGCTGGAAGATTTACAAAAAGCCTATCCACAGTCTGAAGCCGCAGCCGCTGCCAAAGACCGTTTGCTCAAGATGCCCCGGTAAAATGGGGGCTATGCAAGCCCCCAACATCCAAAGCCTCAGCACCCAAGTGCTGCTCGCCGCATTTTTCATTTCTTTTGTGTTCGGCGCGATTGCGCAGCGCACGCATTTTTGCACCATGGGCGCGCTTAGCGACGTGTTCACCATGGGCGATACCACCCGCCTGCGCCAATGGGCCATGGCCGCTGGCGTGGCCATGCTGGGCTTTGCGGCCCTGGTTTACAGCGGCAGTATCGACCCCAGCAAAACCCTCTACGCCTCGGGCCGTTTGGCCTGGCTATCGGCCCTGGTGGGCGGCGCAATGTTTGGTTTCGGCATGGTTTTGGCGTCAGGCTGTGGCAGCAAAACTTTGGTGCGTTTGGGTGCCGGCAACTTGAAGTCGCTGGTGGTTTTTGTCATCATGGGCGTCGCGGCATTCGCTACGCTCAAAGGCGTTACTGCGGTTTTACGCGTGGCAACGGTAGACGCGGTTGCTATAAATTTAAGAGCGCCAGGCGACCTGCCCACGCTCGCTAGCGAGCTGTTTGGCATGCAAACGGGCTTGCTGCGCAGCCTTTTGGCAGGTCTGCTTGGCGGTGGCTTGGTGCTGTGGGCGCTGCTAGGCAAGGGTTTTGCCCGCTTCGACAATTTGCTCGCTGGCCTGGGCATTGGCGCTTTGGTGGTACTGGCTTGGTGGGCGAGTGGCTCACTGGGCTACGTGGCCGAGCACCCCGACACCTTGCAAGAAGCATTTTTAGCCACCAATTCGGGCCGTAGCGAGGCGCTCAGCTTTGTCGCGCCTGCAGCCTACCTGCTGGATTGGTTGATGTTTTTCAGCGACAAGTCCAAGCTACTCAGCGTGGGCATCGTCTCGGTGCTGGGTGTGGTGGCGGGCTCTGCGTTGTGGGCGCTGGCCACGGGTAACTTTCGCTGGGAAGGGTTTGCCAGCACCGAAGACCTGGCCAACCACATGGTGGGCGCGGTGCTGATGGGCGTGGGTGGCGTGACCGCCATGGGCTGCAGCGTGGGCCAAGGTTTGAGTGGGCTGTCAACCCTGAGTGCTACAAGTTTTATAGCTGTCAGCGCACTGTCTGCGGGCGCTCTGGCCGCTTTTCGCTACCAAACCTGGCGTATAGCGTGAGCTTGAGCGCAGCCAGTTCTGCTGCCCTGCGGCTAGCATCGGAAGCGACCGATGCAGCCATAGTGTCGGTCACGGACTTGGCCATAGATTCGGTTACAGAGCGCCGCTTCTCCGGCATGGCCAGGCTCTACGGCGTGGGCGGTGCGCAGCGCATTGCCAACGCGCATGTGGTGGTGGTGGGCATTGGCGGCGTGGGTTCTTGGGCCGCCGAGGCCTTGGCGCGCAGCGGGGCAGGGCGCATCACTTTGATCGACCTTGACCACGTGGCCGAGTCCAACATCAACCGCCAAGTGCATGCGCTGGGCAGCACGGTGGGCCAAGCCAAAGTGCTGGCCATGCGCGAGCGCATTGCGCAGATCAACCCGGCCTGCCAAGTGCAGTGCATTGAAGCATTCGTCGAGCCCGACAACTGGCCCGTCTTGCTCGCCAACGGGCCTGCGCCCGACGCTGTCATCGACGCCTGCGACCAGCAAAGCGCCAAGTTGGCCATGGCCCTGTGGGCGCGCAGCAGCAAAGTTGTTTTTGTGAGCGTAGGCGCGGCCGGCGGCAAACGCCACGCCCACCTGGTAGACATGGCCGACTTGGCCGACACCACGCACGACCCACTCTTGGCCAGCCTGCGCTACCGCCTGCGCCGCGAGCATGGCGCGCCGCGCGAAGGCAAAAAAATCGGTCTCATGTGCGTGTTCAGCCGCGAGGCCGTGAAAGCCGCCGACCCAAGCTGCGCTGTAGCAGACGCCGACGGCTCGCTCAACTGCCACGGCTACGGCTCGGTGGTCAGCGTCACCGCTACTTTCGGCCAATGCGCAGCATCTTGGGTTTTTGACCAACTCGCTGGCACATAGTGCAAAACCTGCGCTATAATCGTAGGCTTTGCAGCATACCTAAAACACATGCAGTAAAACCGGGACGTTAGCTCAGTTGGTAGAGCAGCGGACTTTTAATCCGTTTGTCGTGGGTTCGACCCCCGCACGTCCCACCAACTATTTAAAAAGCCACCTTCGGGTGGCTTTTTTTGATATGGCTGCGCCATATACGCAATCGATGTGTGCTTTTAGCCTGCCATGCCTGCTACGCACGTTGTACCCGTAATCTGCAAGGGCACTTGCCCGGCGGCTTGCATGCAGTCGCGGATATGCATCTCGCCAAAGCTGCGCAGAGCCAAGTAGCCTATTAAGGCGGAGGCGGCTTGCCCGGCGATGGGCACAAATTTAGCGGCTTGTTGGGCGCTTAAACGCAGGCCCAGGGTTTTGGCGGCGCGCAAAATCAGGTCGCGGGTGATGAATTTGCCGATCAGCACTGAGCCTACGGCGGCAATGGCTTTTTCAAACTGCAGGCGGCGCGAGGGCTCTAAACGGTCAATCTGCTCGGGGCTGAGGCCAAACTCGCGGTTGATGGCGGGTATCAGGCGGGAGAGCAGGGCGGCGTCTACGGCCCAGTCCAGGCCCGGCACGGGCACTGCCGAGGCAGCGGCGGCCACCAGGGCACGCCGCTGGAGCAAACGGCGCGAGCGCTGTGCTGCCTGCGCAATGTCGGTGCGCAGTTTGCCCTGTGTTGCATTGGGGCTGGGCTGCGGCGCAGAAGCTGTGGTGCCCGTGGGGGCGGTAGCTTCTGCGCCTGCAGAGGCCCTACGAAGCGGCGTCGCTCTTTTTGGCCACAAAGCCATAGATCACCAGCAGCACTATGGCACCGATCACCGAGGCGATAAAGCCGGCATTTTGGCCAGCCTTGTACCAACCAATGGCCTGTCCCAAGAAGTTGGCTAAGAACGAGCCTGCAATGCCCAGCACGCCGGTCAAAATCAAGCCCATGCCTTCTTTACCGGGGTGCAGCATGCGCGCAATGTAGCCAGCTGCCAAACCCACAATGAACATCCAAACGTAGTGCATAAGTCTTCCTTGTTTTATAAGCGCAGGATTGCGCGGAGCCCAATTTACACTATTTGCCGATTGCCGTGCGGCAGCTTTACACAGCAGCCAAGGGAACTGTGCATTTTTCGAGTTGCTCACCCAGCGCCAGCCAATGTTCTTCAGCGTCGAGCAGGCTTTGCTCCAAGGCCTGTAAACGCTTGCCCATCTGGGCCAGCTCCGTGGGCGCCTTGCTAGTGGCACCCTGGTTCAGGGCCTCGGCCAAGGCGTCGCGCTCGGTTTGCAAGGTGGCCACAATTTGCTCGGCTTGGGTTTGCTCGCGCAGCAGCTTCTTTTGCAATTTAGTGTCGATTTTTGCCTCGGTGGAAGAGGGGAAAACGGCTGCGGTGCCTGTAGATTTTGCGTTGGTAGCTATTATTTTTGTAGCGTTGCTGGCTGACTGGGCCTGCGCCAAAGCACGCTCTTTGGCGTCGTCTTTGGCCTCTTGCTTGGCCTGCTCCTTGGCTTCTTCGCGTTGGCGCTTGGCTTCGTCGAGCAGGTAGCGTTGGTAGTCGTCCAAGTCGCCGTCAAAGGGGCTGACCGCGCCACGGCCGACCAGCCAGAACTCGTCGCACACGGCGCGCAGCAGGGCGCGGTCGTGGCTGACCAGCATCAGGCTGCCTTCAAACTCGTTGAGCGCCACGCTCAGGGCTTCGCGGGTGGCCAGATCCAAGTGGTTGGTGGGCTCGTCGAGCAGCAAGAGGTTGGGGCGCTGCCAGACCATCATGGCCAGTACCAGGCGGGCTTTTTCGCCGCCGCTCATGGTGCCCACGGCCTGCTTGACCATGTCACCACTGAAGTTAAAGCTGCCCAGATAGCCGCGCAAAGCTTGCTCGCTGCCCGAGCTAGGCGCATCTGCGCCAAGCTCGCGTGCCAAGCGCACCATGTGTTCGAGTGGCGTGTCTTGTGGACGCAGCACGTCGAGTTCTTGCTGGGCAAAGTAACCGATCTTCAAGCCCTTGCCTTCCACAATGGTGCCGCTAATGGCCTCCAGGTCGCGCGCCACGGTTTTGACAAAAGTCGACTTGCCCTGGCCGTTGGCGCCCAAAATACCAATGCGTTGGCCCGCCAAAACGGTTTTGCTGACATTGCGCACAATGATTTTGGGGCCTGCCTCGGTGGGGTAGCCAAAGCTTGCGTCGCTAATCGACAGCATCGGGTTGGGCAGGTTGGCGGGCTCTTTGAACTCAAAAGTAAAGTCGGCCTCGGCCAAGAGCGGAGCCACGCGTTCCATGCGCTCCAGCGCCTTGACGCGGCTTTGCGCCTGCTTGGCCTTGCTGGCCTTGGCCTTGAAGCGGTCGATGAACTTTTGCAGGTGGGCGATCTTGTCTTGCTGCTTGCTAAAGGCGTTGGCTTGCAACTCCATTTGCTGCATGCGCAGGGTTTCAAAGCCGCTGTAATTGCTGCCGTAGCGGGTGAGCTTGGCGCTTTCAATGTGCACCGTCACTTGCGTAATGGCGTCTAAAAATTCGCGGTCGTGGCTGATGACGATCATCGTGCCTGGGTACTTTTGCAGCCAAGCCTCTAGCCACACCAGGGCGTCTAAGTCCAGGTGGTTGGTGGGCTCGTCGAGCAACATCAGATCGCTGGGGCACATCAGCGCGCGGGCCAATTGCAAGCGCATGCGCCAACCGCCCGAGAAGCTGTTTACCGGCGCATCGAGTTCTTGGCTTTTAAAGCCCAGGCCCTGGATGAGCGCCTGCGCGCGCGGCACTGCGTCGTGCTCGCCCGCGTCGGCCAAGTCGGTGTAGGCGTGGGCAATGGCCATGCCGTGGTCGATGCTGGCTTCGTCAGAGGCGTGGTTCACGTCGGCCTGCTCCAGCACGCTGAGCGCCTCGCGTAATTCGGTCAAGCGGGCGTCGCCCGCCACTACAAAATTGGTGGCCGACTCGTCGGTCTCGGGCATGTCTTGCGCCACCTGGGCCAAGCGCCATTGTTTGGGCGAGTAAAAGTCGCCACCGTCTTCGTGCAGACTGCCATTGAGCAGGCCAAACAGCGTGGACTTGCCCGCGCCGTTGCGCCCCACTAAACCGACTTTTTCGCCCGGGTTGATGGTGACATTGGCGCCGTCGAGTAAGACTTTGGCGGCGCGGCGCAGGGTGATGTTTTTTAAGGTAATCATGTGGGGGAGGATTGCGCGAATGCTTCGCGGGTCAGCAGCAGTACCTGGTCTTCACCGGCGCTGGTTTCTAACCAAATGGCTTCGAGTGTGGGAAAGGCGGCTTCAAAATGGGCGCGTTCGTTGCCGATTTCGAGCACCAGTACGGCCTGCTCGGTCATGTGCGCGGGTGCGGCATGCAGCAGGCTGCGAATGAAGTCCATGCCGTCGCTGCCGCCAGCCGCGTTGCCGTCGAGTGCCAAGGCTGGCTCGGCGCGGTACTCGGCGGGCAGGGCGGTCATGCTCTGCGCGTTGACATAGGGCGGATTGCACACAATCAGGTCGTAGGGGCCGGGCGTGGCGGCCAAGCCGTTGGACTCGACCAGCCGAATGCGCCCTTGCAGTGCGTGCTTGGCCACGTTGATGTGCGCCACGGCCAAAGCATCGCTCGACAGGTCGCTGGCGTCTACTTCCACATCGGGCCAGGCCATCGCTGCCAGCACGGCCAAGCTGCCATTGCCTGTACACAGGTCGAGCACTTTGTGCGTGCGCTCCGAGAGCCACACGTCGATATTGCCGTTGACCAAAACTTCGGCGATCAAGCTGCGCGGCACGATGGCGCGCTCGTCCACATAAAAGGGCACGCCTTGCAACCAAGCCTCGTTGGTAAGGTAGGCGGCGGGCTTGCGCGAACTGATGCGTGCTATAAAAAGCGTAGCTACCTGCGCACATTCGGCGGAGCTTACGGGCCTTTTTTCTACCAAATCGAGCTCGTCCAGCGGCAAGCCGAGCTGCCATAGCACCAACCAAGCCGCCTCGTCAAATGCATTGGCCGTGCCATGCCCAAAAGCCACGCCCGCCTGCGTCAGCTGGGCAGCGTGGTGTTCAATCAGTTCGAGAATGGTCATGGGTTTTGGGAGTGGCTAGGGCAATACGGGAACAAGACGGGAACCGGACGCAAAGGACGTAAAAGTTACGCGAGGGACGCGAAAAGAAACCAAAATTTTGCAATTTTTTTGGCTGTTCTTTTGCGTCTTTTGCGTCCGGCGGTCCGCTTTCATTCAGCCGCGCTCAAATTCTCAAGCACTCGGCGGTAGATGTTTTTCAGGGGTTCGATGTCGGCCACATGCAGGTACTCGTCGAGTTTGTGGATCATGGCGTTGGGCGGGCCCAGCTCGACCACTTGCTTGCAAATTTTCGCCATGAAGCGGCCGTCGCTGGTCCCGCCAGTGGTGGAGAGCTCGGTGACGATGCCAGTCTCGTCTACAACCGCTTTTTGGATCGCATTGACCAAGCTTGCGGGTGTGGTTAGAAAGGGCAGACCGCCCACCGTCCACGCCAAGTCGTAGCCATCGGCGGGATGCAGGCCGTGCTTGGCCAAAATGGCCTGCACACGCTGCTGCAGGCCCTCGGGCGTGGACTCGGTGCAAAAGCGAAAATTAAAGTCCAGCACCACCGTGCCGGGGATGACATTGCTCGCGCCGGTGCCACCGTGCACATTGCTCACTTGCCAGCTGGTGGGCTGAAAGAAAGCATTGCCCCGATCCCACTCGGTAGCCACCAGTTCAGCCAGCGCAGGGGCCAGGCTGTGGATGGGGTTTTTGGCCAGCTGCGGGTAGGCAATATGGCCTTGCACGCCTTTGACGGTGAGCTTGCCGCTCATGGTGCCCCGGCGGCCGTTTTTGATCATGTCTCCTGTGCGCTCGACCGAAGTGGGCTCGCCGACGATGCAGTAGTCCAGCACTTCGCCGCGCGCCTGCAAGGCTGCACAAACCACCACGGTGCCGTCAACAGCTGGGCCCTCTTCGTCGCTGGTCAGCAGCAGGGCGATGGTGAGTGGCGCATCGGGCTGCGCCGCCACAAACTCTTCCACCGCCACGACAAAAGCCGCGATAGAGGTCTTCATGTCGGCCGCGCCACGGCCATAGAGCTTGCCGTCTTGGTGGGTGGGCACAAAGGGCGGGCTGCTCCAGGCGTCGAGCGGGCCGGTGGGCACCACGTCGGTGTGGCCGACAAACACCAGGGTTTTTGGCGCTACATTTTTGGTAGCTGCCTGCGCAGTATTGGCGCGCCTTACAGGCCTTTTTAGCCATGAATTGCGAACACGAAACTGGGCTGGCCCACTGTCAAACGACTCGGCCACAAAACCGCAGGCGGCCAGACGCTCCGCAATGAGCGATTGGCAACCAGCGTCTTCAGGCGTAACAGACGCGCGGGCAATCAGCTGCTCGGTCAAACGGATGGTGGCGGTGCTCAATGGGTAACGTCCAGGGTGATTTCGGTAAACGATGGTGTGTCGTCGGGGTCGTCTTCGGCGGCGATGGTGCGTTGCGCTTGGGCAAAGTCGTTTTGCAAACGCCAGGTCAGGTTGGTGGGCGAGTCGGCGTGCACCAAGCCTTCTTTGCGCTCTACCGTGCCCTCGTTTATCAAGCGGGCAATGTCAAACTCAAAGGTTTGCGAGCCTTCGGCCATCGAGTTAACCATCGCTTCTTGCACGGCAGAAAAGTCACCTTTTTCCACCAGCTCGGCCACCAGTTTGGTGCAAAGCATGATCTCTACTGCTGGTGTGCGGCTGCCGTGCACGGTGCGCAGCAGGCGCTGCGAGACAATCGCCTTGAGCGCCGCGCCCAAGTCGCCCAGCATGGTGTTGCGCACTTCAATCGGGTAGAAGCTCAAGATGCGGTTGAGCGCTTGGTAACTGTTGCTGGCGTGCATGGTGGCCAGGCACAGGTGGCCCGACTGCGCATAGGCCATGGCCGCTGTCATGGTCTCGCGGTCGCGGATCTCGCCGATCAAAATTACGTCGGGCGCTTGGCGCAGCGCGTTCTTCAAAGCGACTTGCATGCTGCGCGTGTCGCTGCCGACCTCGCGCTGGTTGACCACCGATTTTTTGTTTTTAAAAATGAATTCAACCGGGTCTTCAATCGTCAAGATGTGGCCTGAAATACGCTCATTGCGGTAGTCCAGCATCGACGCCAGGGTGGTGCTTTTGCCCGCTCCAGTAGCACCCACCATCAGCACCAAGCCGCGCTTTTCCATCACCAAGTCGCCCAAAATCATGGGTACGTTCAGGGTTTCGAGCGCTGGAATTTCGGGGCTGATGTAGCGAATCACGGCCGCATAGGTGCCGCGCTGGCGCATCGCCGAGATGCGAAAATTACCCACGCCCGGCAGAGTGTGGGCCATGTTCAACTCGCCCAGTTCTTCCATTTCTTCAATGCGCTGGGGCGAGACCAATTCAGCCAATAAATTGCGCGGCGCATCGGCCGGCAAGATTTGGTTATTGATGGGAATGCACTGGCCGTTGATGCGAATCAGCGCAGGGGAGTGCGCCGACAAATACACGTCGGAGGCTTTTTTTTCGCTCATCAAGCGAAGGATTCGTTCCATCGTGCTCATCGTGCGGCCCTGTGTGGTGGTAGTGCGAATCAGTCGCGCAGCAGGTCGTTCAAGCTGGTGGTGGAGCGCGTTTTGGCATCCACCCGCTTGACGATGATGGCGGCGTACAGGCTGTGCGTGCCGTCGGCGCTGGGCAAATTGCCCGCCACCACGACCGAGCCCGCAGGCACCCGGCCCTTGTGAATTTCGCCTGTCGTGCGGTCGTAAATTTTGGTGCTTTGCCCAATGAACACGCCCATGCTGATGACCGAGTTTTCTTCGATGATCACGCCCTCGACTACCTCGGAGCGCGCGCCGATAAAGCAGTTGTCTTCAATGATGGTGGGGCCCGCTTGCACCGGCTCCAACACACCGCCAATGCCCACGCCGCCGGAGAGGTGCACGTTTTTACCAATTTGCGCGCAAGAGCCCACCGTGGCCCAGGTGTCAACCATGGTGCCGGAGTCTACGTAGGCACCAATGTTCACGTAAGAGGGCATCAAGATCGCGCCGCTGGCAATGAAACTGCCGCGCCGCGCCACAGCGGGCGGCACCACGCGCACGCCGGTGGCCTTCATTTGCTCGGGGCTGAGGTGGGCAAACTTGGTTTGCACCTTGTCGTAAAAACCCAAGTCGCCCGCACGCACGATTTCATTGTCTTTCAAGCGGAACGAGAGCAATACGGCTTTTTTGATCCACTGGTGGGTGGTCCATTGGCCCACGCTTTGGCGTGTGGCCACGCGCAAGCGGCCGGTGTTGAGCTGACTGATGATGTGTTCTACCGCTTCACTGATGGCTTTGGGCGCACTGGCGGGCGAGAGTGCGGCGCGGTCTTCCCAGGCGGCATTGATGATGGATTCGAGTTCTTGGGACATAGAATTTTCAGGAAGTTTTTTGAATGAATTGAACAATACGCTCTGCGGCCTCTAGGCATTCGGCGGTTTCAGCCACCAGGGCCATGCGAATCCGCCCTTGGCCGGGGTTGTGGCCAGCGCTTTCGCGCGCCAAGTAGCTGCCGGGCAAGACCGTCACATTGTATTGGGCCAGCAGCTCGCGGGCGAAATCGACGTCGGAGCCGCCGAACATTTTTTGCGGCACCTGGGCCCAGAGGTAAAAACCAGCATCGGGCAGCCGCACGTTCATCACCGAGGCCAGCACCGGCGTAACGTGGGCAAACTTGGCGCGGTACTGGGCCCGGTTGTCCACCACATGGGCTTCGTCGTTCCAGGCGGCAATGCTGGCGTTTTGCACCACGATGTTCATGGCGCTGCCGTGGTAGGTGCGGTATAGCAAAAACTGCGCAATGATGGCCGTATCGCCCGCTACAAAACCGCTGCGCATGCCCGGCACATTGCTGCGCTTGGACAGACTGGTCAGGGCAATGAGGTTTTTAAAGTCGGCTCGGCCCAGCTTGACCGCCGCTTCTAGGCCGCCCAAGGGCGCTTCGTCACGGAAATAAATTTCGCTGTAGCACTCATCGGATGCAATGACAAAGCCATAGCGATCGCTCAGTGCAAAAAGCTTTTCCCATTCAGCCATGGGCATGACCGCGCCGGTGGGGTTGCCCGGTGAGCAGACAAACAGCAGTTGGGTGCGCTGCCACACCGCTGCGGGCACGCTGTCCCAGTCCACCGCAAAATTGCGCGTTGGGTCGCTGGGCGCAAACCAGGGCGTAGCACCGGCCAGCAAGGCTGCACCTTCGTAGATTTGGTAGAACGGGTTGGGGCAGACCACGATCGGCCCACCGCTATCGGCGTGCTGGGTGGGGTCGACCACGGTTTGCGTCAGCGCAAACAAAGCCTCGCGCGAGCCGTTGACCGGCAGCACTTGGGTCAGGGGGTTCAGGGCCAGGCCGTAGCGGCGCTGCAGCCAGTGGGCGCAAGCCTGTCGCAGCCGTGGCTCACCTGCAGTCGCGGGGTAGCTGGCCAGGCCCGACAGGTCGGCGCTCCAAGCGGCTTTGATGAGCTCTGGCGTGGCGTGGCGTGGCTCGCCTATGCCCAGCGAGATGGGCCGCAGCGCGGGGTTTGGGCTAACGGAAGCGAAGAGTTTTTTCAGCCGCTCAAAAGGGTAGGGCTGTAGGCGCGCAAGCAGGGGGTTCATGGCTTCGATTATCGCGGATGCGCACTCTGAAAAATAGCCCGCACATAAGACAGCGGCCCACCGCGCGCTGAACCAGCACGGGGTGGGCCGCAAGGCTGCGCGGATCCGCCCGCGACAGCACAGGCTAACAATGCTGGTTTAGAACATGTACTTCACGCCGACGCTGGCACCCTGCACGCGGCCACCGGCATAGCAGTGGGGGCCATTGCCATTGGGGTCAAAGCCGGTGCTGTCAGGGTTGCTGGCATCGTGGCAGTCGGTAGTGACTCCACGGCCG
>CANFOR010000079.1 GCA_947448675.1 Betaproteobacteria bacterium | reverse complement strand
CTGGCCAGTTTGATGGACACCAACAGCCAGCGCGCTGTGCCCTGGGATGCCAAACCCGTGATGTACGAGGCGCTCATCACCTCGGCCATCGACTCGGCCACGCGGGCCGTCGAGCTGGGCATGGACGCCAACCAAGTCATTTTGTCCTGCAAAGTCAGTGGCGTGCAAGACCTGATCTCGGTCTACCGCGAGCTGGCACGCCGCTGCGATTACGCCTTGCACCTGGGCTTGACCGAAGCGGGCATGGGCACCAAGGGCACGGTGGCCTCTAGCGTGGTCTTGGGCATCTTGCTGCAAGAAGGCATTGGCGACACTATTCGCGTCTCGCTCACGCCGCAGCCCGGCGAAGCGCGCACCCAAGAAGTGGTAATTGCCTCTGAAATTTTGCAGTCCCTGGGCCTGCGCAGTTTTGTGCCCAGCGTCACGGCCTGCCCCGGCTGCGGCCGTACCACCAGCACCACTTTCCAGGTGCTGGCCAAAGAGATTGACGACTACCTGCGTGCGCAAATGCCGGTGTGGCGCAAGCAGTACCCGGGCGTTGAAAAAATGAAAGTCGCGGTGATGGGTTGCATCGTCAACGGCCCTGGCGAAAGCAAGCACGCCGACATTGGCATCAGCCTGCCAGGCACAGGCGAAGCGCCTGCTGCACCGGTGTACATCGACGGTGAGAAGGCACTGACTCTGCGCGGCGAGAACATCGCTGCTGAGTTCCACCAAATTGTTGAAATCTATATTGAAAAGCGTTTTGGCCAGCCTGCTGTGGCCACTGCGGCTTGACCCCCAGCATGGCAGAAAATACCAGCGCCGCGAGCACGGCACCCACGAGTGCCGCAAAGTTATCCGCCGTTAAAGGCATGAACGACATCTTGCCGCCCGACTCCGCGCGTTGGGAATGGCTGGAAGAGCGGGTGCGCAGCGTCATGGCGCGCTCCAGCTACCGCATGATCCGCACGCCCATCGTCGAACCTACGGCTTTGTTCGAGCGCGGCACCGGCCAAACCACCGACATTGTCGAGAAGGAAATGTATTCCTTTGAAGACAAACTCAATGGCGAAAAGCTCACTCTGCGCCCCGAGAACACGCCCGGCGTGGTGCGCGCTGCCATTGAGCACAACCTCACCTACGACGGTGGCAAGCGCCTCTACTATATGGGCCCGATGTTTCGCCACGAGCGCCCGCAGCGCGGCCGATACCGGCAGTTTTACCAATTGGGCGCCGAGGCCCTGGGCTTTGCTGGCCCTGAGCTCGATGCTGAGCTGATGGTTCTGGCACACCAGCTGCTAGGCGAGCTGGGCCTGCGCGACTTCCGCGTCGAGATCAATAGCCTGGGTGTGTCCAGTGAGCGCCAAGCCCACCGCGCCGCCTTGGTGCAGTATTTTGAGCAACACGCAGCCTTGCTCGACGCCGATGCCCTGCGCCGCTTGCATAGCAACCCGCTGCGCATTTTGGACACCAAAAACCCCGCGCTACAGGGCATCGTCGAAGACGCGCCGCAACTGCTGGCCTACCTGGGCGAGGCTTCGCTCAAACACCTACAAACCGTGCAAAGCCTGCTGGACGCCTGTGGCGTGAAATGGAAAGTCAACCCCCGCTTGGTGCGCGGCCTGGACTACTACAGCCACACCGTGTTTGAGTTCATCACCGACGAGCTGGGTGCCCAAGGGACGCTCTGCGGAGGCGGCCGCTACGACGGCTTGTTCGAGCTCTTGGGTGGCAAGCCCACACCCGCCGTGGGCTGGGGCATGGGCCTGGAGCGCGTACTCGAATTGGTGCAACAACAAAGCGGGGCTATGGCCTCCTTAGCACCCACGGCCTATGCCATCATTCCCGCGCTAGAGGCCTTGCCGGTGGCGCTCAAAACCATCCACGCTTTGCGTAGCTTGGGTGTCAGCGTGCAAATGCATGCGGCTGCCGCCAATGCTGGCGAGGGCATGGGCAGCATGAAGTCGCAATTCAAAAAAGCCGACGCCAGTGGCGCGGCCTATGCTCTTATTTTTGGAGCAGACGAGTTGGCGCAAGGCACCGTGGCTGTCAAACCCCTGCGCGCCGATGCCAACCTGGGCCTGGCGGCGCAGGTGCTCCAGCCACTGGACGCCATCGGCCAATGGGCCAGCAGCCTGGCCAAGCGCTCCATCCCCGGCGTATAAAGCCAGCGTATTCACCAGAGCGCGGCCCAGCGGCCAGCGCAAGCCCTACAATCCTTTCATTCTTTAGCAGCAGCACCATGGCCCAACAACTCGACTTAGAAGAACAGGAACAACTTGACCAGCTCAAGCATTTCTGGCGACAGTACGGCAACCTCATCAGCATTGCACTGATCGTCATTTTTGGCGCAGTCGCAGCCTGGAACGGCTGGCAATACTGGCAGCGCATCCAAGCTACGCAGGCCGCCACCATGTACGACGAAGTCGAGCGCGCCGCACTCTCGGGTGACACCGCAAAACTCGACCGCGCCTTTGCCGACATGAAGGAGCGATTTGCCCGCACCACCTTTGCCCAACAAGCTGGTTTGTTGGCTGCCAAAACCTATTACGACGCAGGCAAAATTGAGCCCTCCAAGACTGCGCTCAGCTGGGTTGCTGATCGGTCGTCTGACGCAGGCTACCAGGCCGTGGCGCGCCTTCGCCTCGCGGCGGTGCTGCTCGATGGCAAAGACTACGACGGCGCTTTGAAGCAACTCGACGCTACCTTCCCCGCCGATTTTGCCGCGCTCACCGCCGACCGCAAGGCCGACATTTTGGCTGCGCAGGGCAAAAAGCCCGAAGCCATTGCCCAATACCAAGCAGCCTACAAAGCCCTGGACGAACGCGCCGAGTACCGCCGTTTGATCGAGGTCAAACTCAATGCCTTGGGCGTTGACCCGGTCACACCTGCGGCCCCCGCTGCTGCAAGCGCCGCCGCACCCGCAAAACCCTAAAAATGCCCGCAAAATCAGTGGTAAATATGCCTGAAAGCCCCGCAGAATATGCGTTGACAGCTACGAAAAATGTAGCGCCCTTGGCGCACTTAACACGCTTTGTGCAACTCGCAGTCGGCATCGGCTGCGTTGCTGGCCTGCTGGCCTGCGCCAGTGAGAAGCCCCAGCCCGCTCCATTGGGCCCCAGCCCCACGCTGCTGCCAGTGCGCAGCGCCTGGACCAGTCAACTTGGTGCGGTGGGTTTTGCACTGCAGCCCAGCGTGGCGGGCAACACCGTGCTATTGGCCGCAAACGACGGCACCGTTGCTGCGCTCGACGCACGCAATGGCAGCGCCCTTTGGCGTGCCAGTGTCGGCAATGCCCTGAGTGCCGGTGTCGGCAGCGACGGCAAGCTTGCCGCCGTGGTTACCCGCAGCAATGAGCTGGTGAGCTTAGACGCAGGCCGCGAGCTGTGGCGGCAAAAATTAAGCGCTCAAGTTTTTACCGCTCCCCTGGTGGCCGGTGCCCGCGTGTTTGTGCTCAGCGCAGACCGCAGTATCTCGGCCTTTGACGGACAAAGCGGCAGCAAGTTGTGGAGCGTGCAACGCCCTGGTGAGCCTTTGGTTTTGCGCCAAGCGGGCGTGCTCACTGCGGTGGGCGACACCCTGGTGGTTGGCGTAGCCGGGCGCTTGCTGGGCATCAACCCTGCCAACGGTTCCATCCGCTGGGAAGCCCCCATTGCCACGCCGCGTGGCACCAATGACATCGAGCGTTTGGTCGACTTAACCGGCCCGGTGAGCCGCTTAGGCGACGTGCTCTGCGTGCGGGCTTTTCAAAGCGCCGTGGGTTGTGTGAACGCCACGCGCGGTACCGTGCTGTGGACACGCCCAGCCAATGGCGCTGAGGGCCTGCAGGGCGACGACAGCAAGCTCTACGGCAGCGAAGCGGACGGCAAGCTGCTGGCCTGGAAGCGCGCTAATGGTGAGCGCGCCTGGGCCTCCGAACAATTGCTGCGCCGTGGCGTGAGTGCGCCGGCTGTGCAAGGCGCGGCGGTGGTGGTCGGTGACGATGCCGGTTTGGTGCATTGGTTCGCACGCGAAGACGGCACGCCCTTGGCGCGCATGGCTACGGATGCTTCGGGACTTGCCTTCGGCCCGGTTGTCGTGGGCAATACTTTGGTGGTGGTGACCCGCGCAGGCACGGTATATGGCTTTGTGCCGCAATGAATGATTTCAAAGGCTCGCCATGAAACCCGTTTTGGCTCTGGTGGGGCGTCCCAACGTCGGTAAATCCACGCTCTTTAACCGCTTAACCAAATCGCGCGACGCCATCGTCGCCGACTTTGCCGGTCTCACGCGCGACCGCCACTACGGCAACGCCAAGCAGGGCAAGCACGAGTTCATCGTCATCGACACCGGCGGCTTTGAGCCCGACGCCGACAGCGGCATCTTCAAAGAAATGGCACGGCAAACCCGCCAAGCCGTGGCCGAGTCCGACGTGGTGGTGTTTGTGGTCGATGCCCGCGCGGGCGTGTCGGCGCAAGACCACGACATCGCAAAATACCTGCGCCGCTTGGGTAAGCCCACGGTGCTCACGGCCAATAAGGCCGAGGGCATGCTCGAGGGCCCGCAACTGGCCGAGTTCTACGAGCTGGGCTTGGGTGAAGTGCATGCCGTGTCGGCCTCGCACGGCCAGGGCATTCGCACCTTGGTCGAGGTGGCCCTGGCCCCCTTGAACCTGCCCGACCCTGACGACGCCGACGAGCAGGGCGACCCCACGGTCATCAAGCTGGCGGTGGCGGGGCGGCCCAATGTCGGCAAGTCCACCCTCATTAACACCTGGTTGGGCGAAGAGCGTTTGGTAGCCTTTGACCTGCCCGGCACCACGCGTGACGCGATCAGCGTGCCCTTCGAGCGCAATGGGCAAAAGTTTGAGCTGATCGACACCGCAGGCCTGCGCCGCAAAGGCCAGGTTTTTGAAGCGATTGAAAAGTTCTCGGTTGTCAAAACCCTGCAAGCGATCGAGTCGGCCAACGTGGTTTTGCTCTTGCTCGACGCCACCCAGGGCGTGACCGACCAAGACGCGCATATCGCTGGCTTTGTGCTCGACAGTGGCCGCGCCGTGGTGATTGCTGTCAACAAATGGGACGCAGTCGACTCCTACCAACGCGAACTCTTGCAGCGCTCTATCGAGACGCGCCTGCCATTTTTAAAATTTGCCGACATGCACCATATCTCGGCTATCAAGCGCCAAGGCCTGGGGCCGGTGTGGCAGTCGATCACCAAGGCGCATGCTGCCGCCACGCGCAAAATGAGCACGCCGGTGCTCACGCGCCTGTTGCTTGAAGCTGTGCAGTTCCAGTCGCCCCAGCGCGCGGGCATGTTCCGGCCCAAACTGCGCTACGCCCACCAAGGCGGCATGAACCCGCCGGTGATCGTGGTGCACGGCAACTCGCTGGAACACGTGACCGACGCCTACAAGCGTTTCTTAGAAGGGCGTTTTCGCAAGGAGTTTGAACTCACCGGGACGCCCCTGCGCATCGAAATGAAAACCTCGCACAACCCCTACGCCGACCAAGACTAAGCGGCTAGTGGTAAGCTAAGTACTTCTACTAGTCAACCGTACACGGAGAATATCGTGAGCAATAACAAAGGCCAACTCTTGCAAGACCCTTTCTTGAACCAACTGCGCAGGGAGCACGTGCCAGTTTCTATCTACCTCGTTAATGGCATCAAACTGCAAGGGCAGATTGAATCCTTTGACCAATACGTAGTGCTTTTGCGCAATACGGTTACGCAAATGGTCTACAAGCACGCCATCTCGACCATCGTCCCTGGGCGTGCGGTGAATTTCACCGCTGCCGAAGGCGACGCAGCACCTGCGGCCTGAAGCCTGCCTGAACTTGGCTGATTCCAGTGCGGCGCGTGTACCCGCCATCTTGGTGGGCGTAGACCTCGGCGGCGCAAATTTCGATGCAGCGCTTTATGAACTGGGTTTGCTCGCACAAACTGCGGGACTAGAGCCTGTGGCGCGGGTTGTTTGCAAACGCAAAGCACCCGATGCCGCGCTGTTCATTGGCAGCGGCAAAGCGGACGAAATTAAATTGCTGGCGCAAATGCACGGCGCCAGCGAGATCCTTTTTGACCAGTCGCTTAGTCCGGCCCAGCAGCGCAATTTAGAGCGCTTTATGGAGCTGCCGGTCAACGACCGTACCCTGCTAATTTTGGAGATTTTTGCCCAACGCGCACGCAGCCACGAGGGAAAGCTGCAGGTCGAGCTGGCGCGCTTGCAATATCTCAGCACCCGCTTGGTACGGCGCTGGTCGCACCTAGAGCGGCAAACCGGCGGTGCCGGTGTGCGCGGTGGCCCGGGTGAAAAACAAATTGAGCTGGACCGGCGCATGATTGGCGAGACCATCAAACGCACCAAAGAGCGCTTAGAAAAAGTCAAGCGCCAGCGCAGCACCCAGCGCCGCCAACGCGCGCGCCGCGATGCATTTCAAATCTCGCTGGTGGGCTATACCAATGCGGGCAAATCGACGCTGTTCAACGCCTTGGTCAAAGCCCGCGCCTATGCGGCCGACCAGTTGTTTGCCACGCTCGACACCACCACGCGCCAGCTCTATGTCGGCGCGGCGGCAGACGGCTCGGGCGTGGGTCGCTCGGTGTCGCTGTCAGACACCGTGGGTTTCATTCGTGACCTGCCGCACGGTTTGATCGACGCCTTCACCGCCACCTTGCAAGAAGCCGCTGACGCCGACTTGCTCTTGCATGTGGTGGACGCGGCCAACCCTGGGTGGCCCGAGCAGATGCAAGAAGTGCAGCGCGTGCTGGCCGAAATTGGCGCAGCCGAGGTGCCACAAATTTTGGTTTTTAATAAAATCGATGCCCTTGAAATCGGCCAACAACCCTTGCATTTGCAAGACAGCTATACCGTTGAAGGGCTGACCATGCAGCGTATTTTCGCTAGCGCACGCACCGGGCAAGGCATTGCCGAGTTGCGCGCTCTGCTGGCCCAGGTGTCATTACCAGCGCCGCAAGATGCTGTGGAGGACAATGCCCTTCATTTGCAGACTGAAATACCCTTGGCAGCGCTTTGATTGGGCACAATCGGCCTACCCGTTTTGGAAGCACGCACGCATGAATGTCATCCCCTTATTTTTTCGCCAATGCATCGCGCTGCCAGCGCGCTGGCTGGCGGTGTTCAACCTGAACGATCCGCGCTGGGGCCGGGGCGAAGACAAAAACTCGCCCAACTCGGAGCAGTCGCCGCCACCGCCGCCTGAGGGCAATGGTGGCAGTGGTCGTAATGGCGGCAACCGTGGCGGCGGCAAAGGCCCCAACCAAGGCCCGCCTGACTTAGACGAATTGTGGCGCGACTTCAACCGCAAGCTCGGCGGTTTGTTTGGCCCGGCCAAAAACAGCAAACGCCCCAGCCCCAGCAACAATGGTGGCAACAACGGCGGCGGCAATGGTGGTGGGACTGGCGGCGGTGGCTTCCAGCCCGACATGAAGAGCGCTGGCATTGGCGCAGGCGTGGTGCTCGCGGCCTTGGTTTTAATTTGGTTGGGCACGGGTTTTTACATCGTGCAAGAGGGCCAGCAGGCCGTCATCACCCGCTTTGGCAAATTTAAAGGCCCCGAAAAGGGCATTACCGGCGCCGGTTTTAACTGGCGCATGCCCTACCCCATAGAGCGCCATGAAATCGTGCGCGTGACCCAACTGCGCTCGGTCGAGGTAGGGCGTAGCAGCGTGGCGCAAAACACTGGCCTGCGTGACTCGTCAATGCTGACACAAGACGAGAACATTGTCGACGTGCGCTTTGTCGTGCAGTACCGGCTCAAGAGTTCATCGGACTATTTGTTCAACAACGTCGATCCCGAGCAAGCTGTGATCCAAGCTTCGGAGTCGGCCATCCGCGAGGTGGTGGGCAAGGGCACTATGAATGTGGTGCTCAATGAAAAGCGCGAAGCCATAGCGGGCGACATCGTTAAATCCATCCAAGCCCAGCTCGATTTGTACAAAACTGGCGTGCTGATTTCCAGCGTCAACATCCAAAACGTGCAGCCACCCGAGCAGGTGCAGGCGGCCTTTGACGACGCGCTCAAAGCCGGCCAAGACGGTGACCGCGCCAAGAACGAAGGCCAAGCCTATGCGAACGATATTTTGCCCCGCGTCGAAGGTGCTGCCGCCCGTTTGAAAGAAGAGTCTGAGGGCTATAAAGCCCGCGTCGTTGCGCAAGCCGACGGCGACGCCCAGCGCTTTCGCTCGGTGCTGACCGAATACCAAAAAGCCCCACAGGTCACGCGTGACCGCATGTACCTCGACACCATGCAACAGGTCTACAGCAATGTGACCAAAATCTTGGTGGACTCCAAGCAGGGCGGCAACTTGCTTAACCTGCCACTCGACAAACTCATGCAAGCCGTCAGCGTTGCACCTGCTGCGGCCACGCCAGAAGCGGCAAGCGCCGCCGCCAGCCCAGCGTCCACAGCGCCAGCAGCGGCCGTGCCCGACGCGCGCTCGCGCGACGCCGCTCGCTCGCGTGACCGCGACGTTCGCTAAGCCAGGGAGAGACATATGAACAAAATTGGATTCCTCATCGCCTCCCTGTTGGTCGTGCTGGCCCTGCTCAGCTCGACCCTGTTTGTGGTTGACCAACGCCAGTACGCCGTGGTCTACAGCCTGGGCGAAATCAAAGACGTGATCACCGAGCCCGGTCTGAACTTCAAGCTGCCACCTCCCCTGCAGACGGTCAATTTTCTCGACCGCCGCACCCTCACGCTCGACAGCCCCGAGACGCGCGCCATCCAAACCGCCGAGAAGAAAAACCTGGTGATCGACTGGCTGGTCAAGTGGCGCATCACCGACCCTAAGCAATTCATCCGCAACAACAGTGGCAGCGATATGCGCACCGCCGAGGCGCGCCTCGGGCCCTTGGTGCAAGCCTCGCTGAACGAAGAAGTCACGCGCCGCACGGTGCGCGACGTGCTCTCCACCGAGCGTGAAAAAATCATGCAAGGCGTTAAAGCACGCTTGGCTGACGACGCCAAAACCTTTGGCATTGAAATTGTCGATGTGCGCATTAAGCGCGTGGACTTCCCCAGCTCGGTGGCCGACTCGGTCTACCGCCGCATGGAGTCCGAGCGCAAGCAAGAGGCCAACCGCCTGCGCTCCACCGGTGCGGCTGAAGGCGAACGCATTCGCGCTGACGCCGACCGCAAGCGTGAAGTGATCTTGGCCAATGCCTACCGCGAAGCGCAAAAAGTCAAAGGCGAAGGCGATGCCAAAGCTTCGGCCCTGTACGCCGACGCCTTTGGCCGCGATGCTGCATTTGCCCAGTTCTACCGCAGCCTAGAGAGCTACAAAACCAGCTTCAATAAAAAGAGCGACGTGATGGTGCTCGACCCGGCATCGTCAGAGTTCTTTAAAGCCATGCGCGGTGGCCTCGCGCCCGCTGCAGCCGCGCCGCGCAAGAAGTAAAACGCGTGGATACCGATACCTTTTGGCAGGCCCTGGCTCTGGTACTGGTGATCGAGGGCCTGATGCCCTTTGTCACTCCCAGTGGCTGGCGCCGCATGTTCGAGCAAATTTTGAAATTGCACGACGGGCAGATCCGCTTTTTTGGCCTGTGCAGCATCGCCATCGGCCTGTTGCTCTTGTTTTTGCTGGGCTAAAGCGCATAGCACACCCGCTGCGCGTCTGAAAAAGCCCATCGCCGCGCCGGGTATCGGGCAATAGCCCGGTAAAATCTGGTTTTTAACAGAGTCACCCATTCACATGTCCGCCTGGGTCCTGCCGGATCACATTGCCGATGTCTTGCCCGCCGAGGCCCGGCACATCGAAGAACTGCGCCGCACCCTGCTGGATGCCGCCCGTGGCTACGGCTATGAGCTGCTGATGCCGCCCTTGCTAGAGCACCTAGAGTCTTTGCTCACCGGCACTGGCGAAGCGCTGGACTTGCAAACCTTTAAGCTGGTCGATCAGCTCTCAGGCCGCATGCTGGGCCTGCGCGCCGACACCACCCCGCAGGCTGCGCGCATCGACGCGCATTTGCTCAATCGCAATGGCGTGGCCCGCCTGTGCTACTGCGGCCCGGTGCTGCACACCCGGCCCGACCGCCCCCACGCCACCCGCGAGCCCCTGCAGTTTGGGGCCGAAATTTTTGGCCATGCGGGCTTAGAGGCCGACCTCGAAGTGCAGCAGCTCGCGCTCGACTGCGTGCAGGCCGCGGGCATTGCCGCCGTCACGCTGGACATGAGCGACGCGCGCATCGTGCGCAGCCTGCTCAGCACGGTGCAAGCCGACACCGCAACCCTGGCCGCCGTACACGCGGCGCTGGCCGCCAAAGACGCCAGCGAGCTGGCCAGCCTTAGCAAAAACTTCGCACCGGCCGTACGCCAAGGTCTGCAAGCCATGGTCGGTTTGTATGGCGATGAAAAAGTGCTTGTAGAAGCAGAAAAAGCCCTGAAAAGCACGCCAGATGTGCGTGAGGCGCTATCAAATTTGAAGTGGCTGGCGTCGCACATGGGCCAGTCTGCTGCTGTCAAAATGAGCTTTGACCTGGCCGACTCGCGTGGCTACGCCTACTACAGCGGCGCACGTTTTGCCATGTATGTGCAAGGTGCCAGCGACGCCTTGGTGCGCGGTGGTCGCTACGACGGCGTGGGCGCAGTCTTTGCGCATTCGCAGGAGCGCAAACGCCCCGCCGTTGGCTTTAGCCTGGACTTGAAGGAGCTGGTGGCTGTGACGCCCCGGCGCCCCCTGCGTGCCGCCATTCGCGCCCCCTGGGCCGAAGACGCTGCCCTGGCCCGCGCCATTGCCGCGCTGCGCAAGCAGGGCGAAACGGTAGTGTGTGTGCTGCCCGGCCACAGCCAACAAATCGACGAATTCCATTGCGACCGCCAGTTGCTAGCCGTATCGGGCCAGTGGCAGGTTCAGCCCCTTTAATTTACTTTTCAAGAGCATTCCATGAGCGCAAACGCAGGTACAACCTTTGGCCGCAATGTGGTCGTCGTCGGCACCCAGTGGGGCGACGAGGGCAAGGGCAAATTGGTCGATTGGCTGACCGAATTCTCGCAAGGCGTGGTGCGCTTCCAAGGCGGCCACAACGCGGGCCACACCCTGGTCATTAACGGCCACAAAACCGCCTTGCACTTGATCCCCAGCGGCATCATGCGCCCGGGCGTGAAGTGCTACATCGGCAACGGCGTGGTGCTGTCCTGCGCCAAGTTGCTGGAAGAAATTGAAGGCTTAGAGAAGGCTGGCGTAGAGGTGCGTTCGCGCCTGCGCATCAGCGAGGCCT
>CANFOR010000078.1 GCA_947448675.1 Betaproteobacteria bacterium | reverse complement strand
GGGCATA
The DNA here is from genome assembly GCA_947448675.1 of Betaproteobacteria bacterium. Classification (GTDB taxonomy): domain Bacteria; phylum Pseudomonadota; class Gammaproteobacteria; order Burkholderiales; family Burkholderiaceae_C; genus CANFOR01. The sequence continues at coordinate 11,333 of CANFOR010000078.1, read as the reverse complement.
GCTCTGGAACACCATGGCAATGTCTCGGTCTTTGGGTGAAACATCGTTGACGATGCGCTCACCAATGCGAATGTACCCTTCACTGACGTCGTCGAGACCGGCAATCATGTTGAGCAGGGTGGATTTGCCGCAGCCCGATGGCCCGACCAGGATCAAAAATTCACCATCAGCGATAGATAGGTCGATGCCTTTGAGGATAGGCAGTGTGCCAAAGCGCTTGTGTACGTTTTCAATTGTCAAACTGGCCATGCTGTGTTCCTTAACCTTTCACTGCGCCGGAGGTCAGACCCCGGACAAAATGCTTGCCTGCCAGGATGTAGACGATGGTGGTCGGCAAGGCAGCGATCAGCGCCCCGGCCATGTGCACGTTGTATTCAGCGCGCTCTTCCACCACGTTGATGAGGTTGTTTAGGCCCACCGTCACGGTCTGGCTGTCAAACGGTGCCAGCACCAGGGCGAACAGAAAGTCGTTCCAGATGTTGGTGAAAGACATGATGACTACCACCATCAAAATAGGCCGCGCGGTAGGCAGGGCGATGCTCCAGAAGATCCGCAGCATGCCCGCTCCGTCGATGCGCGCCGCCTTGATCAACTCGCCGGGAAAGCCGACAAAATAATTGCGGAAGAACAAGGCCGTGGGCAGGCTGTAGATCACATACACCGTGACCAGGCCCGCCAGTGAGGTAGAAAGCCCCATGCGGTCGAAAATCACCGTCAGCGGAAACAAGAACAGGCCAATCGGGATGAAGCTGCCGAACATCAACACGAACAACACACCTTCGCTGCCCTTAAAGCGCCACTTAGCCAGCACATAGCCGTTCAGGCATCCCCACAGGGTGCCAATGGCCGTGGCGGGCACGACGGCGAGCAGCGAGTTGATGAAGTACTGCGACAGGCCTTTGCATTCCGGCGCGCCGGTGCAAGCTTTGCTCCAGGTTTTGACCCACGCATCAGTGGTCCAGTGCTCGGGCAGGCCGAACACATTGCCAGCATAGATTTCATCCAACGGCTTGAAGGAGTTCACCAGCGCGAACCAGGCGGGCAAGCAAAAGAAGAACAGCGCCAGCGCCAGAAAGGCGTAGATCGCGAGGCGCGCGGCATTGAACTTAGCTTTCATGGCGCTGCCTTTTGAGTTCCAGCACGATGTAGGGCACGGCAATGGCAATGCAAGTCATCAGGATGATGCTGCCCGCTGCTGAGCCCAGACCCATCTGGTCACGGGTGAAAAAACGGTCGAACATGAAATAGGCGGGCAACATGCTGGCATTGCCCGGGCCGCCCTGCGTCAGCACCACCACCAGGTCATAGGTCTTGATCATGGCGGGCAGTAGAATCAACAAGGCGCTGAAGACGGTCGGGCGTAGGGCTGGCAGGATGATGCTCCAGTACACCCGGGGCATGTTGGCGCCGTCGATTCGCGCCGCCTTGATGATGGAGTCGTCGATGCCACGCAGGCCGGCGATGAACATGGCCATCACAAAGCCGGTGGAGTGCCAGACGGCGACCAAGGCGATGGCGTAGATCGCAAAGTCGGCGTTGACTATCCAGTCGAAGCTGGCGTGCTCGAACCCGTGTTTGCGTAGGAATGCCTGGATGCCGACGTCGGGCGCCAGCATCCAGCGCCACAAGGTGCCCGCCACGATCCATGAAAGCGCCAGCGGGTAGAGAAACAGCGTGCGTAACGCACCCTCGGCGCGGATCTTCTGGTCCAGCAGGATCGCCAGCAGGGCGCCGAGAATCAGTGGCAAGCCAATGGTGAGCGGTAAAAATTTGAGCAAATTGCGCACCGCAACCCACCAAGTGTCATCGCTGAATAGGCGAACATACTGTGAAAAACCAACCCAGTTCCATTTGATGTTGCTGGTGGAACTGGTGAACGAGAGCGCGCCGATCCAAACCGACAGGCCATAGAAAAACAACACACTGATGGCAAAGGCGGGCGACACCACCAGCTGCGGTAGCCAGCGGTCCAGCCGCGCAGCCAGTGATGCGTTTTGGGTCGACATGGACGATGTCCTTCCAAGCGGTTGGCTTCAGCGCGGCATCAATTGTTTTTGGATGCAGCTAGCATTTTGTCAACGCCCTGCTGCGCCGTCATGTCGGTTTTGGTGAAAAATTCGATGGCCACGTCATTCATTGCCGTGTATCGACCAGCTGGCTTCTCCATCCCCTGGAACGGCACCAGGGTGTTGGCTTTGGCCGCGGCATTGAATTCGGCATGGGTGCGTTTGGAGCAGTCGTCAAATTTGCCCATGTCAATGTCCATGCGGGCCGGCACCGAGCCTTTGGCGATGTTGAACGTCTCCTGTGTCTGCTTGTCCATCAAGGTGCGGGCAAGAATCATCTGCGCTTTGCTGTTGTCGACACGGGTTTTAAAGAACAGGAAGGCGTCGGTGTTGAAGTTCATGCTGCCCGCGCTGCCCGGTGTCGCCGCACATAGGAAATCAACACCGGGCTTTTGGCCAGCGCGAATGAATTCGCTTTTGGCCCAGTCGCCCATGATCTGGAACAGCGTCTCGCCAGCGATGACGCTCTGGGTTCCTTCGTTCCATTTTTTAGTCAACGCGCTCTTCTCCGCGTAATTGGCCAGTCGGCGGTAGGTCTCGAAACTTTTCGCCATGGCCGGGCTCTTCAGCGTGGCTTCGTCGTTGTCGATGAAGGCTTTTTTGTAGGCCGCTGCGCCCATCACGCTGAAAGCCACCTGGTCAAAGGCGATGCCGATCACCATGTTGTTGCCCCAGGCAAAGGGCGTGATACCCGCCGCCTTGGCTTTGTCGGCCAGCGCAAAAAATTCGTCCCAGGACTTCGGCGAATCTGTGGCACCTAATTTTTTGAGTGCGGCCTTGCTGGTGAACAGGATGCTCATGCGGTGCACATCCAGCGGCACACCGACATAGTTGCCGCTGCCCGCCTTGACGTAGTCCTGGATCACCTTGGGCAATACGGCGTCCCAGTTTTGCTCTTTGGCAATCTCGTTCAAGTTGAACAGTTTGTCGCGCTGGTCGGCAAATTGCTCCAGGTCGGTGGTGATTTGGGCTGCTCCGGGTGCATCGCCCTTCATGACCTTGGTGCGCAGCAATGTGCGTTGGTTTTCGTTGCCAGCTACCGCCACGTCTTTCCAGATCACCCCTTTTGCGGTCGCCGCCTCCTTGAGTTTGGCCGCTGCGGCTGCGGTGCCACCTGTCGTCCACCAGTGCAGTACTTCGACCGATTGTTCTTGGGCTGTTGCCATGCCACTTACCAAGGCGCATGAGAGCGCGATGGCGGTGGAGATCGCGATGGATGTGCTGCTGGGTGTTGTTTTGATTGTTTTCATGTTCTTGTCTCCTGTTAGGGTTTAAAAATAGCCTGACTTTCTAGACGGACAGAGTCTGCCAGCGCTGGCGCAACACATGTGCTGCGGCCTTGGGTTGGCGCTCTCGGGTGAACACGCCCTTTTTGTTGCCGCCGACGCGCATGATGCCTTGCGAGGTGGCGAAATCGGCGAAGTTCCAGACATGTTCGCCCACTACGGCGGGGATACGGTCAAATACGCGGCCATGCATGGCCAGCAACTCGCTTTGGTAACTCTCGCTCCACATCACGGGAGCGATGCTGTGCAGGCCGGGCATGGTGTCTGCGCCGTATTCGGTGATGACGATGGGTTTTCCAGGGTGTTTGGCGGCCCAGGCCTTCAGGTCGGCCTCTAGGCCCTGCTCGGCGGCAAGCAAGTCGCCACCTTCAATGTACCAGCCCCAGTAACGGTTGAGGCAGATCACGTCCTGCAGATGGGCCACAGTGTCTTGCTCGGGACCCACCATCATCACATTGACCAGGGTGATCGGGCGCGACGGATCGAGCTGTTTGGTGGCTGCCAGCAAGGGCGCGAAATATTCGCCCGAGCCTTTGGGGCGCAGATCGGGCTCGTTTCCAATGCTCCACATCACCACACAGGCATGGTTCTTGTCGCGAGCCACCAGCTCACGAATGGCCTTCAAGTGGTTGGCCTGGGTGCGCGAAGAGATAGCGTCCTCAGAATACAACTCGTCCGGCAGATCGCTCGCGCCAGCCAGTTTGCGGGCGATTTCCATGTTCATGCCGACGGCAGCGGTCTCGTCGATGACGACGATGCCCTGGGCATCGGCAAAGTCGAGCACTTCTTCGGCATAGGGGTAGTGCGAGGTGCGAAACGAGTTGGCACCGACCCAGTCCAGCAAGGCAAAGTCGTGCACCATCAGTGCGTCGTCATGCGCCTTGCCACGCACGGCGCTGTCTTCATGCTTGCCAAAGCCGGTGAAATAAAACGGTTCACCGTTGATCAAAAATTGCGAATCACGCACTTCAATCGAGCGTAGGCCGACGGCGACGCTGTAGCGGTCATTTCCATGCTCCACCTCAAGGGTGTAGAGGTAAGCCTTGCCTGGTTGCCAGGGCGTTGCATGCGGTACTGCGATGCGTCCGCTATGGCCGTCGCTACGGCCAACTTCGCAGCCCTGGGTGTCGCGCAGGATGACCTGGGTTGATAGTTTGGCAGATGAGTTGCCTGCAATTTCAACCTTGAAATCGACCGTGCCCGCCCCAGTGTCTTTTGCCCAGTGCGTCACAACCGTTAGGTCGGCGATATAGGTCTTAGGCGTAGAGTACAACCACACCGGGCGATGCAAACCGGCATAGTTGAAAAAATCATGAAACACCTGCTGGCGTTTGCGTCCGTCGGGCAGGGTGATCACGCGACCCGGCGGGATGGTGTGCCAATGCAACTCGTTGTTGACACACACCGTCAGGCGGTGTGCTTTGCCAGCTTGCAGCAGATGCGTGACATCGGCTTCAAAGGGGGTGTAGCCGCCTTCATGGTGCAAGACTTCGATGTCGTCCAACCAAACTGTGGCGCGGTGGGTGGCGGCATCGAAGCGCAATACAACGCGTTGCTCCAGCCAGGCGGCGGGCGCGCGAACCTCGGTCTGGTACCAGACATCGCCCACATGGTCGCGGATGGCCGCATCGGGGAACAGGTCGTTGTAGCTGGCGGGCACAGCGATATCGCGTGTGGTTGCGCATGATTCGGCAAGCAGCGTCAGCCACCAGCGTTGATCGCGGCCACACCCGTCTGCATCTACCGCAAAGTGCCACAGGCCGCCCAAGGCTTTGCGTTCACGCGCTGCATTTTCAATCGGTTTGAGCATCGGTTGTGTCTCCGGTCTGGTCGCGTCAATAGCGCCTTCAATTATTTGGCAATGGCATCAATCGATGCGAACTCTAAAGTTGCAAGGTCATGCTGTCCAATTCATAATTGGATCATTTCAATACCTTTTTGGTATGGAGTCGCCATGGACATCCGCCAGCTCAAAAACTTCATTGCTGTTGCCGAAGAGCGCAACATCGGCCGCGCAGCCCTGCGGGTTCACCTGTCCCAACCACCGTTGACGCGCCAGATCCATGCGCTGGAAAATGACCTGGGCGTGCAGCTTTTCACGCGAACACCGCGCGGCGTAGATCTCACCCAGGCCGGTGAAGCCCTGTTGAAAGACGCACGCAGCATCTGCGCCCTTGCTGACCAGGCCGCTGAAAGGGCGCAGTTGGCGGGCAAGGGCCAGATCGGCCGGCTGGACATTGGCGTCTTTGGCACCGCCATGTTTGATGTGTTGCCACGCTTGTTGTCTAGTTTTGGACAAGCCCACCCTCAGGTCAAGCTGGTGCTGCACCACGATCCGACACCGGCCCAAGTGACTGCGCTACGCCAGGGCCGCGTGTTGCTGGTGTTCGAGCGCATGTTGCCCAACGAGCCTGACATCGAAATTGAATTGGTCGCACGAGAACGGGTGCTGGTTGCACTGCACGAAAGTCACCGCCTCGCAACAAAAAAAGTGATCACTATGAAAGACCTTCGTGATGAGCCAATGATTATGCAGGCGGCACCGCTGTCGCAGCTGGCCAATGTGGCACTCGATGTTTGCCGCGCGAACGGCTTTGAGCCAAAAGTAGCGCAACTGGCGTCCGATGTGGTAACAGGAGCCATGATGGTGTCTTGCGGCATGGGCACGATGTTTGTGCCCGAGTCCATGCGCAACTTGCAGCTGCCCAATCTGGTCTGTCGCCCATTGAAGGGGCAAGCCAATGCTTTCATGGACCTGCATTGTTACTACGTGAAATCTGAGCGCTCGCCTCTGTTGGCTGCGCTGCTCAAGACCATTCGTCATTTTCGGCAGACTCAAGGGTAAGCGATCTGAGCCACTGGCACAGGTTGACCAATGGCTCAGATTTTCACATTCAATAGCCCGACCTACAAGGTTTTGAGCTTATCCAAAATCGTCGGGAAAAACTCCGTTACCGTGGGGTGCGCGGGCAGGCAATCGCGCATCAATCGGTAGCTCGCACCCGTGGCCATGTAGTTGCTCACCACTTGGATGATTTCATCGCCGTTGATGCCCAGCACGGTGGCGCCGACAAACTGCTCGGTTTGCGCGTCTACGACGAATTGAACCACGCCATGCGTTTCGCTCTCTTCTTTGGCGCGGCTGACAAAGCGCATCATGTGTTCGGCAATTAAAAATTGGCGCCCGCTGCGCGCATGCTCGGCACTGGCCATGGCGCGATTCATGCCCACCCGGCCCAGCGGCGGGTCGGTGAACATGGCGTAGACCGTGGTGCGCTCGTCGGCGCTGCGCAGTGCCTGCAGAGGCCGCACTTGCCCGTCTGTTACGGCTCTGCTAGCGGCATCGGCCTGCAGCAGGTTGTCGCGCACGATTTCATAGTCGTGAAAACTGGTGTGCGTAAACGCGCCGCGACCATTGATGTCGCCCAGCGCCCACACGCCGGGCACGGCGGTTTCTAGCTGCGCATTGGTGTGGATGTAGCCGCGTTCACCTGGCACTAGACCAATGCTCTCTAAGCCCAGTGCATCGGTATTGGGCACGCGTCCGGTAGCCACGAGCAGGTGCGAGGCTTCGATGGTTTGGCTGCTGCCGTCGGCTTGGGCAATGTACAAACGCAGCGCAGTGGACGTGCTTTCGACGCGCAGCAAACGCGCATTGCTCAGCACCGCTACACCTTCTTCTTGTAAGAACTGGGTGATGATGGACGTTGCCAACTCGTCTTCGCGTGCGGCAATGCGCGGGCCCGGTTCGATGATGCTCACCGCCGCGCCCAGCCTGCGCATGATCTGTCCGAACTCCAGGCCGATATAGCTGCCACCCAAAATCACCAAATGCTGCGGGCAGGCGCGCAATTGCAGCAGGCCTTCGTTGTGGATGATGCGCGGGTCGGCTGCGTCTATGCCCTGGCGCATGCCGTCGATGGGCGGCATAAACGGGCGGGTGCCGGTGTTCAAGTAGACGCGGTCAGCAGTGATGTGCTCTTGGCCGCCAGTGGGCAAATCTACCGTGGCGGCAAAGCCTTGCGCGCTGCGACCGGCCAGCCGCCCCCAGCCGCGCACGATGCGCACCTTGGGCGTGCCCATCAGCCAAGCCTCTAGGCCCGCACGCGAGGCGTTCACGCGCTCGTGCATGCGGTCCATGGCCTTGGCAAAGTCGATACTGACCGCACCCGTGTTGACGCCAAACTCCGCCGCGCGCCGCACCATGTGCGCCACGCGGGCGCTTTTGCGCAGAGTCTTGGTGGGCGTGCAGCCGTTGTTGACGCAGGTGCCACCCAGGTTATGGGCTTCTACCAAGGCCACGCTTTCACCGCGCCCGGCCAGGGCCATCGCCAAGGCCGGTGCGGCCTGACCTGAACCAATGATGAGTGCGTCAACGTGTGCTGGTGCGGTCGTCATAGCTGCCTTTTTGCGAATCAAATACGCATTTTAAGCACGCCAGATGTGCGTTGTCAGCTATTAAATTTATAGCTTTACATGCACGCTAGATATACTCCACCAGCGCCTGGTTTAGCCCCACACCTCTTGTGCGGTTTCAATCACTAGGCGCAGCTTGCTGCGCTGGGCTTCGACCGCAATGTTGTTGCCATGTACGGTGCTGCTAAAGCCGCATTGCGGGCTGAGCGCAAGCTGGTTCAGTGGCGCGTATTTGGCGGCCTCGTCAATGCGGCGCTTGAGCGCGTCTTTGCTTTCCATCTCGCCAAATTTGGTGGTCACCAAGCCGAGCACCACGGTCTTGCCCTTGGGCAAAAAGCGCAGGGGGCGGAAGTCGCCACTGCGGTCGTCGTCGTATTCTAAAAAGTAGGCGTCGAGGTTCATCTCTGAGAGCAATGCCTCGGCCACCGGCTCGTAGTTGCCCGCTGCAGCGTGGGTGCTTTTGAAGTTGCCGCGGCACAGGTGCATGGCCAGGGTCATACCCTCTGGCTTGTGTGCCACCACTTTGTTGACGAACTGCGCATAACGGTGCGGCAACTCATTGGGGTCGTCGCCGCGCAGCTTGGCCGCTTCGCGCATTTTGGGGTCGCACAAATAGGCCAGGTTGGTGTCGTCCATTTGCACGTAGGTGCAGCCCGCAGCGGCCAGGCTGCGCAACTCGTCACCATAGGCTTGGGCTACATCGTCATAGAAGCTCGGTTCGAGTTCAGGGTAGGCCTCGCGGCTGATGCCCGCGCGGCCGCCGCGAAAGTGCAGCATGGTCGGCGAAGGAATCGTCACCTTGGGCGTATTGCCCGCGGCCACTTGGCTCTTGAGAAAGTTGAAGTCGGCCAGTTGAATGTCTTTGGCGTGGCGTACTTTGCCCACCACCTTCATCACCGGCGGGGCAAGCTCTTGCGTGCCGTCGGCCTTGATGACGGTCACCGGAATGTCGGTCTTCACACCGCCCAGTTGGTCAAGAAAGTCGATGTGAAAATAGGTTCGGCGAAACTCGCCGTCGGTAATGCTTTTCAGGCCCACGTCTTGCTGGAACTTCACGATCTCAGCAATGGCTTTGTCTTCTATCGTGCGCAATTGCTCGGGGCTGATCACACCCTTGGCTTTTTGCTCGCGTGCCTCTAGCAAGTACAAAGGACGCAAAAAGCTGCCAACGTGGTCGTAGCGGGCGGGGAGGGTGTGGGTGGTCATGGGTGGCTCCAAGCTAAGGTGGCCGATCATACCAAGACCCGGTTAGCTCATTCCGTGTACACATTGACTCGAATCGGTTATCCTCAGCGCCTGAGTTTTTCACCCTATTTCGTTTGGAGACACCATGCAAAAACGTGTATTTCTGGCCACAGCCGCATTGGCTACATTCGCATTGCCCGCGGGCTTGGCCCTCGCCCAAGACAACAGCTTCAAGATTGGTTTGATCCTGCCTATGACCGGCCAGCAAGCCTCGACCGGCAAGCAAATCGAAGCCGCTGCCCGCCTCTATATGGCGCAAAACGGCAACACGGTTGCTGGTAAAAAAATCGAACTCATCATCAAAGACGACGCGGCCACTCCCGACGTGACCAAGCGCTTAGCGCAAGAGCTGGTAGTGAACGACAAGGTCAATGTACTTGGTGGCTTTGGCGTCACGCCCGCTGCCCTGGCCGCCGCGCCGATTGCCACGCAATCCAAAACCCCCTTGGTAGTGATGGCTGCGGCCACTTCGAGCATTACCCAGGCCTCGCCCTACATCGTGCGCACCAGCTTTACGGTGCCGCAGGCCGCTGTGGCCCTGGCTGACTGGGCCCCTAAAAATGGCATTAAAAAAGTCGTCACCCTGGTGAGCGACTACGGTCCGGGCATTGATGCCGAGCGCTTCTTCAAAGACCGCCTCACTTTCAACGGTGGCCAAGTGGTCGACGCCTTGCGCGTACCCCTGCGCAGCCCCGACTTTGCCCCCTTCTTGCAAAAAGTGCGCGACATCAAACCCGACGCCTTGTTTGTGTTTGTGCCCTCTGGCGCAGGCGCTGCCGTCATGAAGCAGTTTTTAGAGCGCGGCATGGACAAAGCCGGCATCAAACTGATCGGCACTGGCGACGTGACCGATGACGACCAGTTGAACGACATGGGCGAAGGCGCTCTGGGCGTGGTCACAGCGCACCACTACTCGGCAGCCCACCCCTCGGCAGCCAACAAAAAGTTTGTTGAAGCCTTTGAAAAGGCCAACAAAGGCATGCGACCCAACTTCATGGCCGCAGGTGGCTATGACGGCATGCGCGTCATCTACGAAGCCCTGCGCGCCACCAAGGGCAAGGGCACTGGCGACGATTTGCTGGCCGCTATGAAGGGCCAAATTTTTGAGAGCCCACGCGGCCCGATGTTCATCGACGCGCAAACCCGCGACGTGGTGCAAAACATTTACCTGCGTAAAGTCGAGAAGAAAGACGGCCAGCTTTTCAACGTGGAATTTGACGTGATCAAAGACGTCAAAGACCCTGGCAAAGCCAAGTAAAAACCCATACGGACATTCGGACGCCGAGGACGCAGAGGCCTCGCGTCCGCTCCCACCCATGCTCACCATTCTTTTTGACGGCGTTGCCTATGGCATGCTGCTCTTCATCTTGGCCGTAGGCTTGGCGGTGACCATGGGCTTGATGAACTTCATCAACCTGGCGCACGGGGCCTTTGCCATGGTGGGTGGCTACATCACGGTGTTGCTCATGCAGCGCGCGGGCCTGCCTTTTTTCATCTGCCTGCTGCTGGCCTTTGCGGGCTCGGCGCTCCTGGGGGCGCTGCTAGAGGCCACGCTCTACCGCCGCTTGTACAACAAGCCGCACCTCGACCAAGTGCTGTTCAGCATTGGCCTGACTTTTATGGCCGTGGCCAGTGCTGACTACTTCATTGGCTCTAGCCAACAAAACATCCAGCTGCCCAGCTACTTGATGGGCCGCACCGAGCTGTGGGGCGGTGCGCTGGGCATGGGCCACTACCGCATCTTCATCATCGCGGTGTGCGCGGCCCTCACGCTGGCCTTGCAATACGTGCTGGCCAAAACCCGTTTTGGCAGCCGCCTGCGTGCGGCGGTAGATGACCAACGCGTGGCAGCAGGCCTGGGCATCAATGTGAACGTGGTCTTCATGGCCACCTTCGCCGTAGGCTCGGGGCTGGCGGGTTTGGGCGGTGCCCTGGGCGCTGAAGTGCTGGGCCTGGACCCGAGTTTTCCGCTCAAGTACATGATTTACTTTTTGATCGTCGTCGCCGTGGGCGGCACCTCATCGATCACCGGGCCGCTCTTGGCTGCGCTGCTCTTGGGCATTGCCGACGTAGCGGGCAAATACTACATCCCCAAACTCGGCGGCTTCATTGTCTACAGCCTGATGATTGCGATTTTGATCTGGCGACCCCAGGGCCTGTTTGTGCGCAAAGGGGGCAAGTAATGTCTGCACCGGTTTCTGCGCTCGCCGCTTTGCGCAGCGCGCGCCGCATGCGCTGGTGGGAACCCGCGCTGTGGCTGCTGGCTTTTGCCCTGCCCCTGCTGATTCCCGGCCAGGCCTTGTTTATCAGCGAAATGGCG
>CANFOR010000077.1 GCA_947448675.1 Betaproteobacteria bacterium | reverse complement strand
CAATGCCATCGGTGTAGTTGGCGTGCAGGCTTTCGGCCCATGTCATGCGGACGTCGCTGCCCATGCTGCCCGCACGCGGCGTGAACGCCACTGTGTCGAGGTCGCTGCGTTCGGTACGTGGCAGGGCGGCTACGGGCAACGCGCCGCGCGCAATGTTTTTAGTCGGCACCAGTTCACGGTAGTGCGAAGAGGCCCAGCGGCTTTGCGGAAAGGCGCGCATGCTCATGTCGGCAAAGCGCACCAGCTTGTCGGCGGGCGGCGGGCTGCCCTGCATCCAGCCGAGTTGGGCGGCGTCGCAGTCTTGTGCTTTGGGGTAGGCTGGTGGGGTGTTGCTCATGCTGTCTCCTGTGTGGTGTTGATGGCGTTTTGAACCTGCGCGTGGAACCAGCCTACACCACTTTCCATGCGGCCAATGTGCAGGTGTGTGTTGGCGCCACTGCGCATGCCGCGCTGGGTTTGCACCGCAGTGTGGATGTCTTCGGCCTGGAACACGCCCTGCTCGATGAGCTTGAAGGTTTTGTCCCAGTGCGCAGCCCAGTCGGGGCCGGATTTTTCGCGCGGAATCACCATGCGGTGCGTCCAGCGCAGGCGCTCGGGGCCGACCGGGTAGAGCGTGATGAGGCTCAAATAGTCGGGGTGAAAGATCGTCACCGTGTTGGGGAAAATGACTTGGGTCGGTGTGACGAGCTTGCGCAACTCGCTGTGGTTTTGCGGGTCGGCAAAGGGCTCGAGCACCGGGCGACGCGCGACCAGCGAGTGGCTATGCTGCTTGCCGGCTTGGCCGACATATTCTGCAGCGGTGATGCCGTCGGTAAAGAAGGGGTAGATGGTGTTTTTGTGCAGCACCCGAATGTGGTATGCCTCTAAAAACGCGTCCATGATGAGCTTCCAATTGGCATCGTATTCGGCTTCTACGGTGCGGTGCACCACATGGCTTTGCAGGTCGAACCAGGCCAGCTCGGGGTTGAGTTCGCCCAAGAAGATGTCGAGGTCCAGCCTGCCGCCGCTCTGTAGCATGACCCAGACCAAACCATGGCGCTCAGCGCAGGGCAGGGCGACCAGATCGCGCTCGCCGTGCGCGCAGGTGGCAAAGGCCTCGGCGTGCAACATGTGGCGCAGCTTGCCGTCGAGCTGGTAGGTCCAGCCATGGTAGGGGCAGACCAAGCTGGCCTTGGCTTGTGCGCTGTTGCCCTCTACCAAGCGCATGCCGCGGTGCCTGCAGACGTTCAAAAAGCAGCGCAGCTGGGCACCCTCGGCCTCGCTGCTGCGTGCCAAGAGCAGGGGCACACCGTAAGCATCGTGGGCCAACACTTGGCCGGGTGCAATCGAACTGCTGTGCGCGGCGATCAAGGGCAGCTTGCCAAACAAATGTTCTTTTTCAGCCTGCCACAGTGCATCAGCAAAGTAGCGTTGCACCGGAATTTGGCTTTCGTGCGCTGCTAAAGCGGCCTTGCCAGTAGCCGCTTGGGCGCGGATGCGCGCCAGCAGCATGGGGCTGAGTGGAAGAGCGTCAAAAGGCATCATACAAGGCCATTTTCAGAGTAAAAAGTCCCAAAACGCTTTGCTGGCGTGCGTAGGAAGCTATAAAAAATATAGCTAACCAAGTGCAATGTGCGCGCTGTTGTGGCTGGCAAAACATCATCGGGCCGGTGGGTCTGGGGCGGTATGCCATTATGCGCATCTCTGAAAATCGCAGCAGCAGGAGACAGCGTGTTCAACGAGCCCGACGCATACCAAGACATTCGCGACGCAGTGCGTCAACTGTGCCAGCAGTTCCCAGGCGCCTACTTTCGCGCGCTCGACGCAGAGCGTGCCTATCCCGAGGCCTTTGTCCAGGCCTTGATAGACGCGGGCTGGTTGGCCGCCATGATTCCCGAGGAATACGGCGGCACGGGCCTGGGCTTGGCGGCGGCCTCGGTCATCATGGAAGAGATCAACCGCAGCGGCGCCAATGCGGGCGCGGTGCACGGCCAGATGTACAACATGGGCACCCTGCTGCGCAGTGGCAGCAAAGCGCAAAAAGACAAATACCTGCCCGCCATAGCCGCGGGCAAGTTCCGCATCCAGTCGATGGCGGTGACCGAGCCCACCACCGGCACCGACACCACCCAAATCAAAACCACCGCCGTGAAGAAGGATGGCCGCTATGTGGTGAACGGGCAAAAGGTCTGGATCTCGCGCGTGCAGCACTCTGACCTGATGGTACTTTTGGCTCGCACCACGCCCTTGGCCCAGGTGAAGAAAAAGTCCGAGGGCATGTCAGTCTTCATTGTGGATTTGCACCAGGCCATTGGCCATGGGCTAGAGGTGCGACCGATTGCCAATATGGTCAACCATGAAACCAATGAGCTGTTTTTTGAAAACCTCGAAATCGCGGAAGAGAACCTGATCGGCCAAGAAGGCCAGGGCTTCAAATACATTTTGGACGGCCTCAATGCCGAGCGCACCTTAATAGCCGCCGAGTGCATTGGCGACGGCTATTGGTTCATCGAGCGGGCGCGCCAATACGCCAAAGAGCGGGTGGTGTTTGGCCGCCCCATAGGGCAGAACCAAGGCGTGCAATTTCCGATTGCCGACGCCTTCATCGAGGTGGAAGCCGCTAACCTGATGCGCTTTGAAGCGGCGCGCCGCTTTGATGCGAATGAGGCTTGTGGCGCGCAGGCCAATATGGCCAAGTACCTGGCGGCCAAGGCCTCGTGGGAGGCCGCCAATGTGTGCCTGCAGACGCACGGTGGCTTTGGTTTTGCCACCGAGTACGACGTGGAGCGCAAGTTTCGCGAGACGCGTTTGTACCAAGTGGCACCGATTTCGACCAACCTGATTTATTCCTACATTGCCGAGCATGTGCTGGGCTTGCCACGCTCGTTTTAAAATGAAAATTCAAGCCATGCAACTCCCAAACGCAAGTACCGCTAAACAGGGCCTAGGCCAAGAACAAGACCAAAGTACAGGCCACAGTCTGGGGCAAGGTTCCGGCCCCCTAGCTGGTCTTAAAGTGCTTGAACTGGGCCAACTGATTGCGGGGCCGTTTGCGGCCAAGACCCTGGCTGATTTTGGTGCTGATGTCGTGAAAATTGAACCTCGCGGGGCGGGCGACCCGCTGCGCAAATGGCGCTTGCTCAAGGACGGCACCTCGGTCTGGTGGCAGGTGCAGTCGCGCAATAAACGCTCGCTGGCCTTGGACTTGAAAATTCCTGAGGCGCAGGCCATCGTGCGCCAGCTGGCGCAAGAGTCCGATGTGTTGATCGAAAACTTTCGCCCCGGTGCGATGGAAGCTTGGGGACTGGGGCCTGAGGTGTTGATGCAGACTAACCCCAGCTTGGTCATGCTGCGCATCAGTGGCTATGGGCAAACCGGTCCCTACCGTGACCGACCGGGTTTTGGCGTGGTGGCCGAAGCCATGGGCGGGTTGCGCCATTTGACCGCCGAGCCTGGCCGCGTTCCGGTGCGCGTGGGCGTCAGCATCGGCGACACCTTAGCGGCTTTGCACGGCGTGATCGGTGTGCTGCTGGCCCTGCAGCACCGCCATGCCAGCGTCAGCGCGGACGCGCCCAAAGGCTTGGGCCAGGTGGTCGATGTGGCGCTCTACGAGGCGGTGTTCAATTGCATGGAAAGCCTCTTGCCCGAATACAGTGCCTTTGGCGCAGTGCGCGGTGCGGCGGGCAGTGCGCTGCCGGGCATTGCACCCAGCAATGCCTATGTCTGCAGCGACGGTTACACCTTGATAGCTGGCAACGGCGACAGTATTTTCAAACGCCTGATGGTTGTGATCGCGCGGCCCGACCTGGCGGCTGATCCGGCGCTGGCCGACAACGCTGGCCGTGTGGCGCGCGTACAAGAAATTGACGCCGCCATTGGCCAATGGACGGCAGTGCGCACAGTGGCCGATGTGCTGGCCGCCTTGGAGCAAGCCAGCGTACCGGCAGGGCGTATTTACACCGTGGCCGACATTGCCGCCGACCCCCACTACCAAGCCCGCGCCATGTTGCAAACGGTGCAGATGGACGACGGCAGCAGCTTGGCCGTGCCTGGCATCGTGCCCAAGCTGTCGCGCACGCCGGGTAGCCATAGGCGCAATGCGCCAAGCTTGGGGCAAGACACCGATGCGGTCTTGGCCGAGCTGGGCATTAGCGCTGCTCAAGCTGCAGCGCTGCGCGAACGGGGCGTTATTGCCTAGCTGAGCTGCTGGCAATAGCCGGTTCTAGTACACCAAACGCTCGGGCCGCAGCTCTTGCAAAATGGTGGTGGCAATTTCTTCAATGCTTTTGGTGGTGGTGGACAGCCAGCGAATGCCTGCGCGGCGCATCATGGCCTCGGCCTCGCTGACTTCCATGCGGCAATTGGCCAGCTGGGCGTAGCGGCTGCCGGGACGGCGTTCGTTGCGGATCTCGCTCAGGCGCTCGGGTTGGATGCTCAGACCAAAAATTTTCTTTTTGTGTGCCAGCAGGGCTGGCGGCAGCTGCTGGCGTTCAAAGTCTTCTGGGATGAGCGGGTAATTGGATGCCTTGAGTCCGTATTGCATGGCCAGGTAGAGGCTGGTAGGGGTCTTGCCGCTGCGGCTCACGCCGACCAAGATCACGTCAGAGTGTTCGAGGTCACGGTTGCTTTGGCCGTCGTCGTGGGCCAGGCTGAAGTTGATCGCCTCAATGCGGTCGTGGTATTCCTGGCTCTTGCTCACATCGGAGAAGCGGCCCACGCGGTGGTGGCTTTTGATGCCCAGTTCTTGTTCGAGCGGGTTGACAAAGGTGCCAAACATGTCGAGCAGCATGCCTTGGCAACCTTCTTGAATGACT
The DNA here is from genome assembly GCA_947448675.1 of Betaproteobacteria bacterium. Lineage (GTDB taxonomy): Bacteria > Pseudomonadota > Gammaproteobacteria > Burkholderiales > Burkholderiaceae_C > CANFOR01. Next base: position 6,605 of record CANFOR010000077.1, on the reverse strand, counting down.
TTGAGCACATCCATGTTCACCAAAGTGGTGAAGACGATGGGCTTTTTGCCTTCAAGTTCTGCAGTGTGGTTGATCTGGCGCACCGCTTGATGGGCCTTGTCTTCGGAGTCGATGAAGGGCAGGCGTACGTGGCGCGGCTTCATCTCAAACTGGGCCAGGATGGCATTACCAAAGGTTTCGGCGGTGATGCCGGTGCCATCTGAAATAAAGAAAACAGTGCGATTGGGCATAATCGCTAGGTTATCCGAATTTTTGCCCCTTCGATGCTTGGCCTATTCCAACAATTCCAAAGCCCTGCCGCTTCGCGGACAGCATCGTCGCGCGTGCCCCCAGTTTTTAAACTCCGGAGCTTTCCATGTCTCAACTCTTTGCGCACGATGCGCTGGTGGTGCCCTTTGAACTCTTAAGAATGAGCGATGTCGAGGCGGTTGGCGGCAAAAACGCCAGCCTCGGTGAAATGATCTCTCAGCTGCCCACCCAGGGCGAGCGTGGTGTGCGGGTGCCCACCGGCTTTGCCACTACAGCACATGCCTTCCGCCAATTTCTGGCCCACGCAGGCTTGGCCGACAAAATCAATGCGCGCTTGGCCCAGCTCGACACCGAAGACGTGCGCGCCCTGGCCACTGCCGGGGCCGAGATTCGCGCCATGGTGGAGGCCCAACCTTTCCCCGCCGACTTGCAAGCCGCTATTGCGCAAGCATTTGCCACGCTCTGCGCAGGCAATACTGCCGCTTCGTTTGCTGTGCGTTCATCGGCCACCGCTGAAGACTTGCCCGACGCATCCTTTGCTGGCCAGCAAGAAACCTTTTTGAACGTGGTGGGCATTGATGACGTGCTACACAAAATGAAAGAGGTGTTTGCCAGCCTCTATAACGACCGCGCCATCAGCTACCGCGTGCACAAGGGCTTTGCCCATGCCGATGTTGCGCTGAGCGCTGGCGTGCAGCGTATGGTGCGTTCGGACCTGGGTGCAGCCGGTGTGATGTTTACCATCGACACCGAGTCGGGCTTTGACCAAGTGGTTTTCATCACCAGCAGCTATGGTCTGGGTGAAACCGTGGTGCAGGGCGCGGTGAATCCCGACGAGTTTTACGTGCACAAGCCCATGCTCAGGGCGGGCAAGCGCGCGGTGATCCGGCGCAATCTGGGCAGCAAACTGCTGCAAATGGAGTTCAGCAGCGCCGCCGAAAAAGCTGCAACTGGCAAGCTGGTCAAAACCACCGATGTGCCCACCGAGCTGCGCAACCGTTATTCCCTGAGCGATGCCGACGTAGAACAGTTGGCACGCTACGCCTTGGTGATCGAAGAACATTATGGCCGCCCGATGGACATTGAGTGGGGCAAAGACGGTACCGATGGCTTGCTCTACATCCTACAAGCCCGCCCCGAGACGGTGAAGAGCCAACAGCAGGGCAAGGCCGAGCAACGTTACAAGCTCAAGGGGCGAGGCACTGTGTTGGCCGAGGGCCGCGCGATTGGCCAGAAGATTGGCACCGGCCCGGTACGCTTGGTGCACAACATCAGCCAAATGGACGAAGTGCAACCCGGCGATGTGTTGGTCACCGACATGACCGACCCGAACTGGGAGCCAGTGATGAAGCGCGCCAGCGCCATCGTTACCAACCGTGGCGGGCGCACCTGCCACGCAGCCATCATCGCACGCGAGCTGGGCATCCCGGCCGTAGTGGGTTGCGGCGATGCGACTGAAAAACTCAGCACCGGTACCTTGGTGACGGTGAGTTGCGCCGAGGGCGACACCGGTTTTATTTACGACGGCTTGTTAGAGTCTGAAGTGACCGAGGTAGTGCGTGGTGAAATGCCAGAGTGCCCGATCAAAATCACCATGAACGTGGGCAACCCACAGCTGGCCTTTGACTTTTGCCAACTGCCCAACCATGGCGTGGGTTTGGCGCGGCTGGAATTCATCATCAACAACAACATTGGCATTCACCCCAAAGCGATTTTGGACTACCCCAATGTGGATGCCGATTTGAAGAAGGCCGTGGAGTCGGTGGCGCGCGGCCACGCCTCACCCCGTGCTTTTTATGTCGACAAAGTGACCGAAGGCGTGGCCACTATTGCGGCAGCGTTTTGGCCTAAGCCGGTAATCGTGCGCCTGTCGGACTTCAAGAGCAACGAATACCGCAAACTAATTGGCGGCAGCCGCTACGAGCCCGAAGAAGAAAACCCTATGCTGGGCTTTCGGGGTGCGTCGCGCTACATCAGCAAAGATTTTTCAGAAGCATTTGCCATGGAATGCGAAGCCATGCTGCGGGTGCGCCAAGAGATGGGACTGACCAATGTGGAGCTGATGGTGCCTTTTGTACGTACCCTCGGCCAAGCCGCTAAGGTGACCGAACTGCTGGCCCAGCAAGGCCTCAAACGCGGGCAAGACGGCTTGCGCATCATCATGATGTGTGAGGTACCGAGCAATGCGATCTTGGCCGATGAATTCTTAGAATACTTTGACGGCTTCTCGATTGGCTCGAACGACTTGACCCAACTCACTCTGGGCCTGGACCGCGACTCCGGCCTGGAGCTGCTGGCCGCAGACTTTGACGAGCGTGACCCAGCGGTGAAAGCCATGTTGCACAAGTCGATCCAGGCCTGCCGTAAGCAAGGCAAATACGTGGGCATTTGTGGCCAAGGCCCGAGCGATCACCCCGACTTTGCCCAGTGGTTGGCGGACGAAGGCATTACCTCGATATCGCTCAACCCCGACTCGGTGATCGCCACCTGGAAGCAGTTGGCGGCCAAGCCAACTGCATAAGCTATAATCAAAGGCTTTCCCTTGCTGCACCACAACCGACGCTGTGGGCAGCTTTAACCCAAGCCAGCCTTGCATCAAAACAGGCTGGCGAGCCACAAGGAGTATTCATGCGTCACTATGAAATCATTTTGCTGATCCATCCGGATCAGAGCGAACAAGTTCCAGCCATGCTGGAGCGCTACAAGGGCATGGTCACCGCTGGCGGTGGCAAAGTGCACCGTGTGGAAGACTGGGGCCGTCGCCAGTTGGCCTACATGATCGCCAAGCTCGCTAAAGCCCATTACCTGTGCGTGAACATTGAAGCCGACCAAGCTGTTATGGCCGAGTTAGAGCACGCTTTCAAATTCAACGACGCTGTTCTGCGCCACCTCACCGTTCAGAAGAAGCGTGCCGACACCGGCCCTTCGTCGATGATGAAGTCGGTCGAACGCGAAGAAGCTCGTAAAACACAACAGGAGCAGTACGCTAATTAAGCGCAACTGATAGGTGCTCGAACCCATCGAACACACCCGAATCAGTGAACCAGCTTGTTTTAACAGCCAGCATCACAGAGCTGAGTGCTCTGCGGTACACGCCAGCCGGTATTCCAGCGGTCGAGCTCCAACTAGAGCACACATCGCAACAAACGGAAGCCGGTCAGGTGCGGGAAGTTAAAGCAAATATCAAGGCAATTGCCTTTGCTGCGTTGGCCGAAAGAGTTGGTCAACTCCAGCTCGGTAGCCAGTGGCGGTTTAGCGGATTTTTAGGTGGTTCTCGCAACGGTAAGAGCGTCGCACTGCATATTCAAGATTTAAGCCAGGAGTAATTCACATGCCCGGATTCAAAAAATTCAACAAAGACAAGCGCCCCAAACGCGCTGCCCAAAACCTGCTGTTTAAGCGCAAGCGCTTTTGCCGCTTTACCGTAACTGGCGTCGAAGAGATCGACTACAAAGACGTAGACACTTTGCGTGACTTCATTGCCGAAAACGGTAAGATCATTCCCGCACGTTTGACAGGCACCCGTGCCATTTACCAGCGCCAGCTGAACACTGCCATCAAGCGCGCGCGCTTCCTGGCCATGGTCCCGTACAGCGACCAGCACCGCATCTAAGGAGCCTTGACCATGCAAATTATTCTGCTCGATAAAGTCGTGAACCTGGGCAATCTGGGTGAGGTTGTTAAAGTTAAAGACGGCTATGCCCGTAACTTTTTAATCCCCTCTGGCCGCGCTCGTCGCGCCACTGCAGTGGCTAAGGCTGAGTTTGAAGCCCGCCGCGCAGAGCTCGAAAAAGCCGCTGCTACCAAATTGGCCGAGCAACAAGCCTTGGGCGAGAAGCTCGCTGGCTCGACCATCAAGCTGACGCAAAAAGCCGGTGTCGATGGCCGTTTGTTTGGCTCCGTTACCAATGCCGACGTGGCTGAAGAGTTGGGCAAGCAAGGCTACAAAGTGCTTAAGTCCCAAGTGCGCATGCCCAATGGTCCGATCAAATTAGTTGGCGACAGCACTGTGAGCGTTGCGCTGCACACTGACGTGGTGGTTGAGATTACCGTTACGGTGTACGGCGAAACCGCCTAAGCACACTAGCAGCTACGCGCAATAAAGAGCCACCTTCGGGTGGCTTTTTTGTTTCTAAAAATAGGCGTTTAAACAATCTCTAAATTGTGCAATTGGAATTGCCCAGCGCGGCGGTCGGCAAAAAAGTGCTCTAGGGTTTGCTGCACGGTACGAAAGGCCAGGTCAGCCCAAGGAATTTCGGCCTCGCTAAAAAGCCGTGCCTCAATGGTTTCATACCCAGGGTCAAACTGCTCACTGAGCAATGTGGCGCGGTAGAAAAAATGCACTTGCCCCACCCGCACCACACTGATAACGCTGAACAATGGGCCCATTGCAAACTGGGCTCCGGCCTCTTCGGTGGTCTCGCGTGCAGCACCCTGCGCTGTGGATTCGTTTAGTTCCATAAAGCCTGCGGGCAGGGTCCATTTGCCGTAGCGCGGTTCGATATTGCGCTTGCACAGCAAGACCTTTTCTGAGCCAGGTTCGCCCCATAGCGGGATGGTGCCCACCACATTAAGTGGGTTCTCGTAGTTAACGGTGGCGCACTGGGTGCACACCGCACGCTCTTTGGTGTCGCCGTCATCGGGCAAGCGCAAAGCGACAAGCGCGCCGCAGTTGCGGCAGTGTTTGATGGGTCTGCGAAAAAGCATGCGCTGGTCTCTTCCAATGGGGCTGAAGGCCCGCCGATGCCAGCTTAAACGACCTGGACGCGAATTTCGCCCAAACCGGCCACGCCACCCACCATGAGGTCGCCAGGCACCACAGCGTTCACACCTTCGGGGGTGCCTGAATAGATCAGGTCGCCGGGTTGAAGTTCCCATGCGGTGCTGAGGTGTTCAATCGACTCGCCAATGTTCCAAATGAGTTTGGACACATTGCTGCGCTGGCGGTCTTTGCCGTTCACCTGAATCCAAATTTCAGCATTGGCTACATCACCAGCCTGGGCTACGGGGTAGACCGGGCCGATGGGCGCTGAGTGGTCGTAGGCCTTGCCAATGCACCAGGGGCGGCCGAGTTTCTTTTGCTCGCCCTGCAGGTCGCGGCGGGTCATGTCCAAGCCTACGGCGTAGCCATAGATATGCTTGTGTGCGTCGGCGGCTTTGATATTTTTGCCCCCCACGCCGATGCAGACCACCAGCTCAATTTCGTGGTGTAGGTTTTGCGTCAAACTGGGATAGGGCATGCTGGCCGTTTCGCCGGTATTGGCCACCACAATCGCATTGGAGGGCTTTAAAAAGAAAAAGGGTGGCTCGCGGCCGGTAAAGCCCATTTCTTTGGCATGCTCTTCGTAGTTGCGGCCCACGCAGTAAATGCGGTTGACGGGAAAACGTGCGCTGCTGCCCACTACGGGGATGCTAACTTGCTCGGGTGCTGGAATCACAAATGATGACATGGTCTAGAGTCTTTCTTCTTTATGAAAACCCAGTGCTTGGTGCACCGGGCGGTCGGAGTAACTGAACAAAACACTACCGGTGCTAGAGGCCAAGCGCAGGCTGTGCCAAGAGGGAACCACAAAGTGGTCGCGCGGCCCAAACCCAAATTGTGTGCTGCCTGCGGGCGATTCAATGTACGCAGTACCCGTACCTTCGACCACACTGAACACCGCGCCGTCGGTTTGGCGGTAAGCCCGGCCTGAAAAACCGGCGGGCAGCCGCTGCATAAAGGTCGCCATAGTCGGCATTGGTGAACCACCGGTCAGCGGGTTCGTGTAGCGCAGTTTCACGCCGTCCCAGGCGTCAATGGGGGCGCTGCGCTCCAGCGTATGCAGGGCCTCGCGGCTGCGCGCATAGGGGTAGCTAAAAATTGGACTGGTTTTGCCAAAGGGCGAGTCGCCGCGCACCGGGGCCATGTTGTAGCCGTATTGCGCAAAGCTGGCACCTTCGGGGCGCAGCACTTCTTGCGATTTGCGCGCGTCGTTTTCGGCAAAGCCTGCATCGAAGAAGCGCAGCATGGGAATGTCTAGGCCGTCGAGCCAAATCATGGGCGCACTGCCTTCGTGGCCATGGTCATGCCAGGTCCAGCTCGGGGTGATGATGAAGTCGCCCGGCTGCATGTGGGTGCGTTCGCCATTCACCGCAGTGTAGGCGCTAGAGCCTTCCACAATAAAGCGCAGTGCGCTTTGTGTGTGGCGGTGGCTGGGCGCGACCTCGCCGGGCAGAATCATTTGCAAGCCTGCAAACAGCGATTGCGTGATCGAACGCTGGCCCGGCAGTGCGGGGTTCTCCAAAATCAGCACCCGGCGAATGGCTTCTTCGGCAGTAATGAGTTCGCCCGCGCGGATCATGTAGGGCCGCACTTG
>CANFOR010000076.1 GCA_947448675.1 Betaproteobacteria bacterium | reverse complement strand
CGGTAGGCCGGCCGGGCCAGCCAGGCCAGGCGCTGGGCTTGGCGCAAAGACTTCTCGCTCAGGCGGGCGTTGACCAAGAGCAGGGGAATGTGCCGCGCCTGGCAGGCGGCCACCAAGTTGGGCCAGACCTCGGTCTCTAGCAACAGGCCGATGCGCGGCTTAAAACGGGTCAGGAAGCGCGCCACAGCACCTGGGGCATCCCAAGGTAGCCAAGTCTGCACATCGCCCGCCTGCAGCAGTTTGGCACCCTCGGCCCGGCCGGTGGCGGTGCCGTGGGTGAGCAGCAAGCGCATGCCGGGGATGCGCGCACGCAAAGCGGGCAGCAAAATCGCCGCCGCACGGGTTTCGCCCAAAGACACGGCGTGCAGCCAAACGAGCGGGCCGGGGCCTTGCGGGGCAACGTCGGCCATATCGGCATAGTAGCCAAAGCGTTCGCCCATGTGCTCGGCATACAGCGGCTCGGCGCGGGCGCGGCGGGCCAGCTTGGCGCGCAGCAGGGGCTGGGCGGCCCATGCCATCAGGCTGTAGACGGCCAAGGCCAAATGCTCGAACAGGGGGGGCGCGTGCATCAAGCGGCCTCGGGCGCGGCGGGGCCCCGTGGCGGCGCGACCTGCAGCCAAGCCTGCCACACCGCTTCAACGCTCGGGCAGGGCTGTGCAAACACGCTGACTTGGCGCGGCAGTGCAGTGGCCAGCGAGGCCAGCGGCCCGGTGCGCCACGCGGTGTCAAAGTTGTACAGCTGCACATGCGGCAGGTTGAGCGCCACGGCAATGTGGCTCAGGCCGCTGTCTACGCCCAGCACGCCCGCGCAAGCGGCCAGCGCGTCAACCACGGCGCCCAAGTCTTGGCGCGGCCACACCTGCACCGCGCCGCCTTGCAAAGCGCTGGCCAGTTGCTGGGCCTGCTGCTCCTCGGCCGCGCTGCCCTGCGGCAAGGCAATGGCATAGCCCTGGGCTTGCAAACGCTGGCCCAATTGCACCCAATAGGCCAGCGGCCAGCACTTGTCGGCACGTGAACTGCCAAATACAATTGCTATTGCTTTAGTAGCTGCATACGCACTATTGGCGGGCGTTTTGGGCGTTTTTATCTCTGAAAAAAGGCCAAAATTTTTGCCTAAACCACTGGCAACGCTGGCAACGCTAGCTGAAGGCAGCGCGTAACCCAGCGCCGCCGCACACAGCAAACGGCTGCGCTGCACCGCGTGCACATGGGGCGCGAGCGTAATGGCCACGTCGGCCACCCAGCGCGTGGGCGCTTCATAGCCCGAGCCCTCGGTGCGGTTGGCCATGGCGTAGCGTTTGCCGCTGGCGCTCAGCTTGGCCAGCCGCGCCACCAGCGCCGATTTGCTCAGGCCCTGCAGGTCGATCACGGCGTCGTAGGCCTCGGCTTGCAAGTCGGCCTTGAAAGCGCGCCACTCGGCGCGGGTTTGCGCGGCAAACGGTGCTTTGCGCCAGCGCCGCAACGCGCACGCCACCACGCGGCCCACCCCCGCGCAACGCGCCACCAGAGGCGCAAACGCGCGCTCCACCACCCAGTCGATCTGCGCGCCCGGCAGCGCCGCGCGAATGTCTTGCACGGCGGGCATGGCGTGCACCACATCGCCCAGCGAAGAGAGTTTGACGATGAGAATTTTCAATTCAAAAAACGTTTGGGTAGTTTCGCAAGATAGCCGTGGGTGCAAGCTGGTGTTGCGCCAGTGAGCATACCAAGGCTTGGCGACTGCTTTGTCTGTTGCGTCTGGGGTTGCGTGGGTTGCGTTGGAACTAGCGCCACGCCTAACTTGGTTGGCGGGCGCGCCGGGCGGTTATGGCCAGTCGCTTGCGCGCTCCCGCAGATGGCGCTTGTGGTGAGCGGTGTTGGCTGGCGCGACCCCTTTGGTCCGCATGCATGGCGCTACAGTTTGCGCGTGAGGCTCCAGCGCCCATCCATAGACACCAGTCACGCTTACGGGGGTTGATGGGATTCGACTTGCATGTATTAATGCGATTAAAAATGCGTTACGACAAATTAATTCGAAATTCAATGACTACAACTTTTCGTCACTCAGCCGGATTCGGGAAACGGATCGAATACTGGATCATTGGCCTCATGCTGAAAGAAGGAATGGATGTTTATATTCCGCTTGTCGATGACCATGCTGTCGATGCCATCGTTCGTCGCAAAGATGGCTCAATTGCTTTAGTGCAAATCAAAGCCAGATCTACCACCGTGAAAATGGGGGATGCTTCACTTTTTTCTGCCATCAACCACGAATACCGAGAAGATTATTGGTTTATTTTTTACGCAGAAAGATTGCAAGCAACGTTCCTCCTGACATCTGAAGAATTTCTTACGGAGTGCGTGCAAAACAAAACGGGGAAAAATATCGGGGTGCGCGGGATCTGGTTCAACGGTACCAAAAAAGATAAAGCAACGGGCGAACGGGTAGAGTACATCAAAGAAAGGTACCTCAAATACATCGTCACCGATTTCACGCGTTTAGCCACCGGGCTGGTCTGAACCTGACGGCTAAAGAACACCAGCAAACCTAGTGCGCCGCCGCCTCAATCCGCGCATCCGGCTTCACGCTGCGCAGCAGCGCCATCATGGCCGCCTCGATGCGCTGCAGGGCGGCGTCGGTGTGGCCTTCAAAGCGCAGCACCAGCACCGGCGTGGTGTTGGATGCGCGCACCAGCCCAAAGCCGTCGGGCCAGTCTACGCGCAGGCCGTCGATGTTGCTGATCACCGCGGGCGCTACAAAGTTTGTAGCTGCCAACGCTTGCAGGGCGGCCGTTACGCGGTGGGGTTCGCCCTCGGCGCAGGGTACGTTCAGCTCGGGGGTGGAGTGGCTGCTGGGTAACTGGTCGAGCACGGCACTCACGTCTGCGTGGGCGCTCAAAATCTCGAGCAAGCGGCAACCCGCGTAGGTGCCGTCGTCAAAACCGTACCAGCGCTCTTTGAAGAAAATGTGCCCGCTCATCTCGCCGCCCAGTGGAGCTTGGCCGCCAGCGGCCTCGATGGCTTTCATTTTGGCTTTGATGAGCGAGTGCCCGGTTTTGTACATCAGGGCCACGCCGCCCGCGGCCTCTATCGCGGGGGCTAGGCGCTGGCTGCATTTAACGTCGAACAAAATCGTGCCGCCGGGCACACGGCTTAAAACGTCTTGCGCAAACAGCATCATTTGCCGGTCGGGGAAAATGTTGTTGCCGCTCTTGGTGACCACGCCCAGGCGGTCGCCGTCGCCGTCGAAGGCAAAGCCAATTTCAGCGTCGCTGCTTTGCAACGCGGCTTGCAGGTCTTTTAAGTTTTCGGGTTTGCTCGGGTCGGGGTGGTGGTTGGGGAAGTTGCCGTCTACCTCGCCAAACAGCTCGATCACCTCGCAGCCCAGGGCGCGGAAGATGGCGGGGGCCGAAGCCCCTGCAATGCCGTTTCCGCTGTCGATCACCACCTTGATGGGGCGCTGCAGCGCAATGCCCGCCACAATGCGCTCGCGGTAAGCGGCCAACACGTCGAGCGGGCGCGCGCTGCCACCCGCTTGCAGCAGCCAACTCTCGGCTTCCATCATGCTGCGCAGGGCCTGGATCTCGTCGCCATAAATCGCGCGGCCAGCCAAGACCATTTTGAAGCCGTTGTAGTCGCGCGGGTTGTGGCTGCCCGTCACCTGGATGCCGCTGGCGCACACGGTGTTGGCCGCAAAGTAGAGCATGGGCGTGGTGACCATGCCCACGTCGATCACCTGTACACCCGCTGCCACCAGGCCGCGCACCAGGGCTGCGGCCATGGCTGGGCCGCTGAGCCGCCCGTCGCGCCCCACGGCCACCGTGCTTTGGCCCTCGCGCAGGGCCACCGTGCCAAAGGCCTTGCCCAAGCCCTCGGCAAAAGCCTCGTTTAAAGCGGTGGGGGTGATGCCTCGGATGTCGTAGGCTTTGAAGACGCTAGGAGTGATGTGCATAGTGCCCAATTGTAGGGGCGAAGCGATGGAACATCATGTCCGAAAACAGCCAGCTTGAGCGCCACGCAGCGCCATAATGCAGCCATGCCCAAGTTTTCTATTGCTGTTGCTGAAAGCGCCGACGACGACGCTCACTACTGTGCGCTGCAGGCACGTGACGCACGCTTTGACGGCAGCTTTTTTACGGCGGTAACCAGCACCGGCATTTACTGTCGCCCGGTGTGCAAGGTGCGCGTGCCCAAACGCGAGAATTGCCGCTTCTACACCCATGCGGCCCAGGCCGAGGCAGCGGGGTTTCGGCCCTGCCTGCGCTGCCGCCCCGAGCTGGCACCACAGGCGCTGGCCTGGAGCACGCACGACGCCTCGCACACTCTGGCCATGCAGGCCGCGCACATGCTGGATGAAGGCGTGGGCGATGCCCGCAGCTTGGCCGCGCTGGCCAGCCGCTTGGGGGTGAGCGACCGGCACCTGCGGCGCATCTTCCAAGCGCACGTAGGTGTTGCGCCACTGCAATACCTGCAAACACGGCGCTTGCTCACGGCCAAGCAATTGCTCAGCGACACCGCCTTGCCCGTGGCGCACATTGCCCTGTCCAGTGGCTTTGCCAGCCTGCGCAGTTTTAACGCCGCCTTTGTGGCGCATTACCAGCTCAACCCGACGCAGCTGCGCAAAAAGCAAAGCGCTCTGCCAAGCACTGCACCGCCAACGACGCCAGGGCAAGCCTTTGCGCATGGCAGCGCCCTGGTGCAGTTGGGTTACCGCCCGCCCTACGACGTGCAATCCATGCTCGGTTTTTTTCACACGCGGCGACTCGATGCTATTGAATTTGTAGCTAATAACGCACAACAGCTATGCCTTTTCCGCACTTTTTTCTTAGAACACCAAGGCCACAGCTACAGCGGTTGGCTGGCTGCCGAGTTTGACCAAGCGCGTTGCACGCTGCGCCTGCGCGTGGCCGACAGCCTGCTGCCGGTGCTGCCCTTGCTGCTGCGCCGCGTGCGCAATTGGCTCGACCTGGATGCCCAGCCAGAGCGCATCAACGCGGTGCTGGAGCCGCACTTTACGGGCAGCGGCGGCCTGCGCGTGCCGGGCTGTTTAGACGGCTTTGAGCTGGCGGTGCGCGCCGTGCTCGGCCAGCAGGTCACGGTGGCAGCGGGCCGCACATTTGCGCAGCGTTTGGTGGCGCGTTTTGGCGCGACCATTGCCACGCCCTGGCCGCAGCTCAACCGGCTCTTCCCCAGCGCACAAAGTCTCGCCACCGCCGAGCCTGCGCAGCTGGGCGAGCTGGGTATCGTGCGCCAGCGCCAAGCGGCCATCCAGGGCTTGGCTCGTGCGGTAGTGGCCGGGCAGCTCGAACTCAACCGCAGCAGCGGCGCGCTGCAGACCGTCGAGCAGCTCAAAGCACTGCCCGGCATTGGCGACTGGACGGCGCAGTACATTGCCATGCGCGCGCTGCGCTGGCCCGACGCCTTTCCAGCGGGCGACGTGGCCTTGCACAAAGCCCTGGGCGTGCAAGGCAGCAAGCGCGCCGCGCAAGAGGCCCAGGCGCTGTCGCAAGCCTGGCGGCCTTGGCGCAGCTACGCGGTGCTGCGGGCTTGGCACACACTTTGAACCTTAATGCTACATAATTTATAGCTGCCTACGCATAATTCATGCGCTTTTCAAGAGGTTTTACTATGCAATTTCAGCCCCAAACTATGCAAACCCAGTGGCGCGGCCCGCTCGGGCCCATGCTCTTGGCTGTGAGCCCAGCTGGCCTGGCGGGCCTGTGGTTCACTGACCAAAAACACCTGCCCGTCAGCAGCCTGTGGCCGGTGCTGCGCGCCAAGCCTCCTGTGCACCAAGGCATGCCCCTAGCGCAAACTCAGGCGCAGAGCTATCCAGCCCACGCGCAGCAGATGGCCTGGGCCCAGCAAAGCTGCAGCGAGCTGGCCGAATACTTTGCGGGCACGCGCAGCGCCTTCAGCATGCCGCTCGACATCTCGGGCGGCACAGCCTTTCAGCAAGCCGTGTGGCAAGGCCTGCTGGCCATTCCCTGCGGTGAGATCACCAGCTACGGCGCACTGGCCGCGGCCATTGGCAAACCCGCCGCAGTGCGTGCGCTGGGCGCGGCGGTGGGGCACAACCCACTGAGCATCATCGTGCCCTGCCACCGCGTGATCGGCGCAGACGGCTCGCTCACCGGCTATGCCGGTGGCCTGGCGCGCAAAACCGCCCTGCTGCAGCACGAAGGCGTGTTGCCCGAAGGCCTACTGTGAGCCCCAGCACGGGCAGCCCCAGCCCTAGCGCCAGCTCCACGGACAACAGCCCCGCCTGGCTCGCCGAGTTTGTGCTCTTGGCCGCTATTTGGGGCGGCTCTTTTGTGCTGATGCGCCTAGGCGCTACCGAGTTTGGGCCGATGGCGACGGCCTTTCTGCGCACCTTGGTGGCGGCGTGTGTGCTACTGCCCCTGCTGCTGCTGCGTGGCCAGTGGCAGGCGCTGCGCCAGCACTACCGGCCCATTGCCGTGGTGGGCCTGCTCAACTCGGGCATTCCCTTTGCGTGCTACGCCTATGCGCTGCTGTCGATCAGCAGCGGCTTGTCTTCTATTTTGAACGCCACCACGCCGCTGTGGGGCGCGCTCATTGCATGGTGGTGGCTGCACGACAAACCCAATGCCTCGCGCATACTGGGCCTGTGCCTGGGCTTTGTCGGCGTGGCCTTGTTGGCCTCGGGCAAGGCCAGCTTCAAGCCCCAGGCCGATGGCAGCAACAGCGGCTTGGCCGTGCTGGCCTGCCTGCTGGCCACCCTGTGCTACGGCATAGCGGGCAGCTTTACCAAACGCTATCTCACCGGCGTGCCGCCCCTGGTCACGGCCACCGGCAGCCAAGTGGGCGCCTGCCTGGGCCTGGGCCTGCCCGCGCTGTGGCTCTGGCCTGCGCACACGCCCCGGCCCCAAGCCTGGGCAGCCGTAGTGGCCGTGGGCCTGCTGTGCACCGCCCTGGCTTATATTTTGTACTTTCGCTTAATTGCCCGCGCGGGCCCGGCCAAGGCTTTGGCCGTGACTTTTTTAATACCGGTGTTTGCCCTGGCCATAGGCAGCGTGCTTTTGGGCGAGCCCATTAGCCTGTGGATGCTGCTGTGCGGCTTGGTGATTGTGGGTGGCACGGCGCTGGCAACAGGCTTACTGCGTTTACCCATTTTCAGCACATAAAAGTCCGTAAACGCCCGCTCCTTCTGCGTAGACAGCTATCGAATTTGTAGCATTTAAGCTTGCGCAGCAGGCCCGCTGCCGTCTAACAATGCTTGCACCTCGTGCTGCAAATCGTGCGCTAAAGCACGCCGCTCGCGGCCTTGGGCGTGCTGCGCGCTGCCCACCCACACATGGGCTTGCAGGGGCGCGCTGCACAGGGTGCGCCAAACCGACTGGCCCAAACTTTCTTCGCCCACGTAGCTGGGGGCGGCGCTCCATTGGCCTGCAGCGTCGGTAAAGCGCAGGGCCAGGCTTTGCACGGGGGCGTCGGCAGAAATGGCCGCTTGCAACAAGTTGGCATGAAAGGGCAGCAGGCCCTGGCCGTGGCTGGTAGTGCCCTCGGGGAAGACGGCGATCATGTCGCCCGCGCGCAGGGCCTCGGCCATGGTGTGCACCACGCGCATGGCGTCGCGTCGCTTGTCGCGCTCGACGTACAAACTGCCCACTGAGGTCGAGAGCGAGCCGATCAGCGGCCATTTTTGCAACTCCGACTTGGCTACAAAGCGGCAGGGCACGACCGAATGCAGGACCGCGATGTCGATCCACGAAATATGGTTGGCCACCACCAAGAGCGGGCCCTGGCGCGGTGGCTCGCCGTGCACCTGCAGCTTCAGACCGACGATGGCCAGCAGTTGGCGTGACCAAATTTGAATGTGCGCAAAGCGCTGCGCACCGCTCAAGCGACCAAACTGGGTTTGCATGATGAACAGGCCGCGCAACAGGTGCAGCAAAGCCCGCAAAAGCCGCCACAAGGCGCGCAAACGGCTGGTCACGGGTAATGCCCTAGATGGGGCGCAAATCGCCTTGGAAGGCCATTCAAAGCCTGCCGGCTTACCGCCGCCATCATGCGGCCTCGTAGGCCACGTGCCCGCCGACGATGGTGCAGCGCACCCGGCCGGGTAGGCGCATGCCCGAGACGGCAAACTCAAAAGGCGTGTGTTTGCCCTGGCTGCGCAGCGCGGCGGGCTGCACAGCCCACTCGGCCTGCGGGTCGAAAATGCACAGGTCGGCCACGCCGCCTTGCACCAGTTGGCCGCAACTGGTTTGCAGCGTGCCCAGCGCGTGGCCCAGCACCTGGGCCGGTGCGCTGGTGAGCACGGCCAGGCTGCGCGCCAGGCCCAGGCCGCTGTCGGCGCCCCATTTGAGGGCCAGGCTGAGCAGCAGCTCCAGGCCAGTGGCGCCGGGCTCGCTTTCGGCAAAGGGCAGGGTTTTGGCGTCGCCGCGCACCGGGGCGTGGTCAGACACCAGGGCGTCGATGGTGCCGTCGGCCAAGGCGGCACGCAGGGCCTCGCGATCACGCGCTTGGCGCAGCGGCGGTTGCAGGTGAGCGCGGCTGTCGAAGTAGCCGATGTCCAGGTCGGTCAGGTGCAAAGAGTTGATGCTCACATCGCAGCTAATCGCCAAGCCATCGCTCTTGGCGCGGCGCACCAGCTCGACGCCTGCCGCGCTGCTCAGGCGGCTAATGTGCACCCGTGCGCCGGCCTGGCCCGCGCGGGCTGAGGGCAGGCTGCGCAACAGTTCGATGGTGGTGTGCAGCGCAATGGTTTCTGCCGCCACGGGCACGCCCGCCAGGCCCAGGCGGGTGGCCAGCGCACCACTGGCGGCCACGCCGGTGCCCAGGTGGCGGTCTTGCGGGCGCAGCCAGACGCTGTAGCCAAAGGTGGCGGCGTATTGCAGGGCGCGCTGCAGCACCAGCGGACTGCTGAGGGGCACATCGGCCTGGCCAAAGCCCACGCAACCGGCCTCGGTGAGTTCGACCATTTCGGTCAGCACCTCGCCTTGCAAGTTGCGGGTGAGCGCGCCCAGTGGGAAGACGCGCGCTTGGTGCAGTTTTTCAGCGCGCATTTTCAGCATCTCGACCAAGCCGGGTTCGTCGAGCACGGGCTCGGTGTCGGGCGGGCACACCACACTGGTGACGCCCCCGGCAACGGCAGCGGCCATTTCAGACTCCAGCATGCCCTCGTGCTCGTGGCCGGGTTCGCGCAGGCGGGCGCACAGGTCGACTAAACCGGGAGCAACGATGCAGCCGGCGGCGTCAATCGTGCGGTTCGGGTGAAACTCAGGCGCTATATTTTTAATAGCTAACACGCGGCCTGCGGCCAGCGCTACATCGCAGATTTCGTCAAAGCCGGTTGCCGGGTTGATGACGCGGCCATTTTGGATCAAGATTTTCATGCGGTGTTCCCAGCAACAATGCCCATCACGGCCATGCGCACGGCGATGCCAAAAGTCACCTGCGGCAAGATCACGCTTTGCTGGCCGTCCACAACGGCGGAGTCGATCTCCACGCCACGGTTGATCGGCCCGGGGTGCATCACGATGGCGTCGGGTTTGGCCCATTGCAGCTTCTCGGGCGTGAGGCCAAAGCTCTTGAAAAACTCTTGCGCCGAAGGCAACAGCGCCCCGCCCATGCGCTCGTTTTGTAGGCGCAACATGATGACCACGTCGCAATCTTTAATACCTTCTTCGAGCGTATGGCAAACACGCACGCCCATGGCCGCCATGTCGGCGGGCACGATGGTGCGCGGGCCCACCACGCGCACTTCGGCGCAGCCCAAGGTGGTCAAGGCGTGAATGTCCGAACGCGCCACCCGCGAGTGCAACACGTCGCCCACAATGGCCACGGTGAGCTGGGAGAAATCTTTTTTGTAGTGCCGGATGGTGAACATATCCAGCAGGCCTTGGGTGGGGTGGGCGTGGCGGCCGTCGCCCGCGTTGACCACATGCACATGGGGCGCTACGTGCTGGGCGATCAAATACGGCGCGCCCGACTCGCTGTGGCGCACCACAAAAATGTCGGCCGCCATGGCGCTCAGGTTGGCAATGGTGTCGAGCAAAGACTCGCCCTTGGTGGCTGAAGAGCGGGCGATGTCGAGGTTGATCACATCAGCTGACAGGCGGGTGGCGGCAATGTCAAAAGTGGTGCGGGTGCGAGTGGAGTTTTCAAAAAACAGGTTAAACACGCTTTTGCCACGCAAGAGTGGCAGCTTTTTAACCTCGCGGTCGTTCACCGAAACAAAGTTGGCGGCGGTGTCCAAGATGTGCGTCAAGATAGCTTTGGGCAAGCCCTCGATCGAGAGCAAATGCACCAGCTCGCCGTGCTGGTTGAGTTGGGGGTTGCGTTTGTAGAGCATGGATATGGCCTAGGCTGGTACGCCCAGATTTTCTAAGGCAAAGCTGAATGCGCCGGACTCACTGCGTGCCAGGGCCAAAGACTGGCCCGCGGCCAGCACCATGTGGGCGGCGCAAAAGTCGGCCTGGATCGGCAGCTCGCGCCCACCGCGGTCAACCAAGACCGCCAGTTGCACGCTGGCCGGGCGGCCGTAGTCAAACAATTCATTGAGCACCGCACGGATGGTGCGCCCGGTGTAGATCACGTCGTCGAGCACGATGATGTGCGCACCTTCGACATCGAAGGGCAGCATGGTTTGCGCGCTATTAGCACCTGCGGCCAAACCGCGCTGGGAAAAATCGTCGCGGTGCATGGCCGACGAAATGACGCCGGGCTCGTTGGGCAAAGGCAAATCCAGTTGCAAGCGCTGGGCCAACCAGGCACCACCTGAGGTAATGCCCACCAGTTGGGTATTGGCCTGCAGCATGGGACGAATGCCGCGCAAGAGTAGCTGGTAGAGCTGCTCTGCGTTGGGTAAGTCGGCTGTTGGGGCGCGGGGCGCGGTCATGCGAGGCCTCTTAAAAACTGTTCCAAAATGATGCAGGCCGAGGCAGCGTCGGCATCTTTGGCACCGCTGGCCAAGGCCTCGGTGGTGCTGTAGCGCTCGTCCACTTCAAACACCGGCAGGCCAAAGCGGCCTTGCAATTGGCGGGCGAACTTGCGCGCCAGGCGGGTGTTTTCGTGCGCGGCACCGTCGGGGTGAAAGGGCACGCCAACCACTAAGGCGTCGGGCTGCCATTCGGCAATGCGCTGGGCGACTTGCTGCAAGCGCGCGTCGCCTACGGCCTGGATGCTGGCGAGGGGCTTGGCGCTTTGCAGCAGGCGGTTGCCGGTGGCCACGCCGGTGCGCTTGGTGCCAAAGTCAAATGCCAAGAAGCTGGAAAAATGGGCTGGCACTTCGGCAGCAGAAGTTGCTGGCAAAGCGCTTGGCAGCGTGGCTGAAAGGGAGGGCGTAGGGCCTGCAGCAGAAGGCATGGCCGCTGCGTGCATCAGGCGTGCCCCGCTACGGCCGAGAGCATCAGCTCGCTCACGCCCAGCAGGGCCAGGGCCTTGGCATAGCGCTGCTCAATGGG
>CANFOR010000075.1 GCA_947448675.1 Betaproteobacteria bacterium | reverse complement strand
GCGCAGCAGGGCAGGGCGATTCATAGCGAAGGCTTTCTACAATGGGCCCATGTTCTCACAAGCTTCTCTCATCGCCCCTGATGCCTTGGTCGCGGCCAGCGGCCCGGTCTTACACGGCCAGCTCGGCCAGCAAGCCTACCAGGGCCCTTTGGTCGATGCGCTCAACCCCGAGCAGCGCGCCGCCGTCACCCTGCCCAGCTAACACGCACTCATCTTGGCGGGTGCTGGCTCGGGCAAGACCCGGGTGCTCACCACCCGCATCGCCTGGCTCTTGCAAACTGGCCAGGTCTCGCCCGGTGGCCTGATGGCTGTGACCTTTACCAACAAAGCCGCCAAAGAGATGATGACGCGACTGGGCGCTATGCTGCCGGTGAATGTGCGCGGCATGTGGATCGGCACCTTCCACGGCCTGTGCAACCGCTTTTTGCGGGCCCACTACAAGCTGGCCAACTTGCCGCAAGCCTTTCAAATTTTGGATACCCAAGACCAACTTAGCGCCATCAAGCGCCTGATGAAAGCCCACAACATTGACGACGAGCGCTTTCCGGCCAAGCAAAGTATGTACTTCATTGCTGGTTGCAAAGAAGACGGCTTGCGCGCGAATATGGTGGAGGCGCACGACGCCGAGATGCGCCGCAAGGTCGAGATCTACCAGCTCTACGAAGACCAATGCCAGCGTGAGGGCGTGGTCGATTTTGGCGAGCTGATGCTGCGCTCTTACGAGCTCTTGCGTGACAACGAACCGATCCGCAGCCACTACCAGCGGCGCTTTCGGCACATCTTGATCGACGAGTTCCAAGACACCAACAAACTACAGTACGCGTGGATCAAAATGTTTGCCGCCTTGCCGGGTGACCTGTCCAGCGCTGGCCAGGGTAATAGCGTATTTGCCGTGGGCGACGACGACCAAAGCATCTACGCCTTTCGCGGCGCGCGGGTGGGCAATATGGCTGATTTTGTACGCGAGTTTGGCGTACAGCACCAAATCAAGCTGGAAGAAAACTACCGCAGCTACAGCAATATTCTCGACTCGGCCAATGCGCTGATTAGCCACAACACCCAGCGCTTGGGCAAGAACCTGCGCACCAGCCAAGGCCCCGGCGAGCCGGTGCGCGTGGTCGAGTCGGCCAGCGACTTTGCCGAGGCGCAGTGGATGGTCGACGAGATGCGCCAGCTCTTGCGCGACGGCACGGATCGCAAAGAGATGGCTGTGCTCTACCGCAGCAATGCGCAAAGCCGGGTGATCGAAACTGCGCTCTTCAACGCCGCCATGCCCTACCGCGTCTACGGCGGACTGCGCTTTTTTGAGCGTGCCGAAATCAAGCACGCGTTGGCCTATTTGCGCCTGCTCGAGAACCCCAAAGACGACACCAGTTTTTTGCGCGTACTCAACTTTCCGCCGCGTGGCATTGGCGCGCGCAGCATCGAGCAACTGCAAGATGCGGCCAAAACCCTGGGCTGCGCCCTGCACGAAGCGGTGAGCGGCGTCACCGGCAAGGCCGGCGCGAACATCGGCGGTTTTGTGGCAAAAATTGACGTACTTCGCGAGCAAACCACGGGCCTGACCCTGCGCGAGATCATCGAGCTGGTGCTCGACCACTGCGGCTTGGTTGAACACTACAAAACCGAGCGCGAAGGGGCTGACCGGGTCGAGAACTTAGAAGAGTTGGTCAACGCTGCCGAGAGCTTTGTCAGCCAAGAAGGCTTCGGACGGGACGCCGTGGCTCTGCCGGTGGACGAATTGGCCGAGTCAGCCCAGGCGCTGGCAACTGAAATTGCCCCGGACGCTGACACCGGCGAAACACTGTCACCGCTCGCAGCCTTCCTCACCCACGCCGCTTTGGAGTCTGGCGACAACCAAGCCCAGGCTGGCCAAGACGCGGTGCAGCTGATGACGGTGCACAGTTCCAAGGGACTGGAGTTTGACTGTGTCTTCATCACCGGTATGGAAGAGGGCCTGTTTCCGCATGAAAATTCCATGAGCGACGCCGGTGGCTTGGAAGAAGAGCGCCGCCTGATGTACGTGGCCATCACCCGCGCCCGCAAACGCCTGTACCTGAGCCATTCGCAAACCCGCATGCTGCACGGCCAAACCCGCTACAACATCAAGAGCCGCTTCTTCGAGGAGTTGCCCGAAGAGGCGCTGAAATGGATCACACCCAAGCACCAAGGCTTTGCTTCGGGCTACAGCGGCGCTACAAATTCAGGAGCTGCTTACGCAGGTTCTACGGGCTTTGGCGGCCGTTTTGCTTCTAAAAATGAGCGGGTCGAGCGTTTTGAGAGCCCGCCCGTGCCGGTGCAAAAGCAAGTGGCCGCGCATGGCATCAAAAGTGGCATGAAAGTCTTTCACAACAAGTTTGGCGAGGGCACGGTGCAGGCATTGGAGGGCACGGGCGACGACGCGCGCGCCCAGGTGAATTTTCCGCGCCATGGCGTGAAGTGGCTGGCGCTGAGCGTTGCCAAACTCACGCCACTGTGAGTGCCATCAGCGCATGGGCAGTGCGGGCGAGCCCGTGGTCGCCTGTCCGCATGCAAGCTGTGGCTGCAACTTTTAGGGGCTATGCTTGTCGAATAGGTTTTAACTGGAGCGCTTGTATGAAAAAACTCTTCTCCCTTCGCTTTGCTGCGAGTGCAGCCCTGCTGCTGTGCGCGCCCGGCGCCAGCACCGCCTTGTGGGCGGCAGACTTCACACCCAAAGCCACGGTGCCCGCAGCTGCCAACACCCTAACGAGCGCCCGCCAAGCCATTGAAGCCAAAGACTGGGCCAAAGCCATTGGCCTGCTCCAGCAGGCCGTGCAAAGCGAACCACGCAATGCCGACGCCCACAACCTCTTGGCCTACAGCCTGCGCAAGCAGGTTAAGCCCGATATGCCCGGCGCTTTTGAACATTACAAAACCGCGCTGCGCCTGGACCCGCAGCATCGCGGCGCGCACGAGTACATTGGCGAGGCCTATTTGATGGACAAGCAACCGCTAGAGGCGCAAAAACATTTGGCCGCGCTCGAGAAAATTTGCGGTAACAAGACCTGTGAAGAATACGAAGACTTGGCCAAAGCCATCGCCGACTACCAAGCCGCGCAAGCCAAAGCGCCAGCCGCTCCTAACCATTAAACCCTGGCTCCACCCTTGCTTTAGCCTATAACCTTTGCATATAACCTCTGCATATGACCTCTGCTACCACCCCCCCCCAAGCCAGCGCCCAATTGGCCCAGTACCCCAGCCTGCGCGGCCAGCGCGTTTTCATCACCGGCGGGGGCACCGGCATTGGCGCGGCCATGACCCTGGCTTTTGCCCAGCAAGGGGCCCAAGTGGCCTTTGTCGACATTGCGCAGGCAGAGAGTGAGGCGCTGGTGCAGTCCATCGCCCAAGCAGGCTACACGCGGCCTTGGTGGCGCGCCTGCGATGTGCGCGAAGTGCCTGCCCTGCAAGACGCCCTGGTCGCGGCCCATGCTGAGCTGGGCGACTTTGCTACTTTGGTGAACAACGTGGCCCGCGACGACCGCCACACGCTAGAGGCCGTGAGCGTCGAATACTGGGACGAGCGCATGGCCGTCAACCAGCGCCCCGCGTTTTTTGCGATCCAAGGTGTGGTCGAGGGCATGAAGCGTTTGGGCGGCGGCTCTATCATCAATCTAGGTTCGACTGGCTGGCAAACCAAGGGCAGCGAGTTCCCTTGCTATGCGATAGCCAAATCGTCAGTTAACGGGCTCACGCGCGGTTTGGCGGGCAGCCTGGGCCCGCACCGCATTCGCGTCAACACGGTGTCGCCCGGCTGGGTCATGACCGAGAGGCAAATCAAACTCTGGCTCAACGAAGAGGGTGAGCAGGCCATCAAGCGCAACCAATGCCTGCCCGACAAACTACTGGCCGCTGACGTGGCCCGCATGGTGCTATTTTTGGCATCCGACGACGCGGCCATGTGCACGGCGCAAGAGTTCAAGGTCGATGCCGGTTGGGCTTGAGTGCATTACGGGTTTGTAAAGACGTGCGCAACCTGGGGTAAGTCCGCAGTTTTTAGGCGGCAGATCGCTGGCTTTCAAGGTCTTGCCTACGTATCATGGCTGCCAGCAGCGTGTTGCGCTGCATTGCATCCCGTAACCCTTTGGAGACACACAATGATCGTTCGCAGAACCAGTTTAAAAGTCTTGGCCGCTGGCCTGGGCTTGGCCTTTGGTTTGGTAGCACCGCAGGCCTTTGCGCAAGACAAAGGCTTGGTCGGCGTGTCCATGCCTACCAAAACCTCGACCCGTTGGGTGAGTGACGGCAATAGCATGGTCACCGCCTTGGCTGCCAAAGGCTACAAGGCTGACCTGCAATACGCCGACGACGATATTCCCAACCAGTTGGCACAGGTCGAAAACATGATCACCAAGGGCGTGAAGGTTTTGGTGATTGCTGCGATTGACGGTACCACGCTGTCTAACGCGTTGCAAAAAGCCGCCGACAAAGGCATCAAAGTTGTGGCCTATGACCGCCTGATTGTGGGCAGCAAAAACGTTGATTACTACGCTACGTTCGACAACTTCCAAGTTGGCGTCTTGCAAGCTCAATCGCTGGAAAAAGCCCTGGGTTTGAAAGAAGGCAAGGGCCCTTTCAACATCGAGCTGTTCGGTGGTTCGGCTGATGACAACAATGCCTTCTTCTTCTACGACGGTGCCATGTCGGTACTGCAGCCGTATATCGACAAAGGCAAATTGGTGGTGCAGAGCAAGCAAACCGGCATGAATAAAGTCTCGACCCTGCGCTGGGATGGTGCGGTGGCCCAGGCCCGCATGGATAACCTGCTGAGCGCCTACTACGGCAAAGCCCGCGTTGACGCCGTGCTCTCGCCCTATGACGGTTTGAGCATTGGTATTTTGTCTTCGCTCAAAGGAGTTGGCTACGGTTCGCCCAAGCAGCCGTACCCCTTTGTCAGCGGCCAAGACGCTGAGGTGCCTTCGGTCAAATCGATCATTCGCAAAGAGCAGTACTCGACGATTTTCAAAGATACACGCGAGCTGGCTAAAGTCACCGCAGGCATGGTGGACTCCATGCTGAGCGGCAAAAAAGTCGAGATCAATGACACCAAGACCTATAACAACAAGGTCAAGGTCGTGCCTTCGTATTTGCTCAAACCGGTGAGCGTAGACTTGTCCAACTACAAAGCGGTATTGGTTGGCAGCGGCTACATCAAGGAAGAGCAGCTCAAGTAATCTGCATTGAAGCGCAGCAAGCCCTGTGGCCGGTTGCACAGGGCTTTTTTCTTGGTTTTCAAAGTCTTTCTACAAACAGCCTGAACATGAACGCCCCCATACTTGAAATGCAAGGCATCAGCAAAGCCTTTCACGGCGTGAAGGCTTTGAGCGATGTCAACCTGACCGTGCAAGGCGGGCAAATTCATGCCATCGTAGGCGAGAACGGCGCGGGCAAATCAACGTTGATGAAGGTACTCAGCGGCGTCTATCCGCACGGCGACTATGAGGGTGAGATTCGTTTTGAAGGCCAAGCTTGCCGCTTCAAAGGCATTGCCGACAGCGAGGCGCGCGGAATCATCATTATCCACCAAGAGCTGGCCCTGGTGCCTCTGCTGTCGATTGCAGAAAATATTTTTTTGGGCAATGAACCTGCGCGCTACGGCGTGATCGATTGGTCGCAGGCCTATAGCCGCACCCAAGCCCTGCTAGAAAAAGTGGGGTTGAACGAATCCCCTAATAGCTTAATTACCAACCTGGGTGTGGGCAAGCAGCAGATGGTCGAAATCGCTAAAGCCCTGTCGAAAGAAGTCAAACTGTTGATTTTGGACGAACCCACCGCCAGCTTGAATGAGACCGATAGCGACGCTTTGCTAGCCCTCTTGCTAGACTTAAAACAGCATGGTATTTCGTGTATTTTGATCTCACACAAGCTCAATGAAATTGCCAAAGTGGCCGACAGCATCACTGTGCTGCGAGACGGCGCCACCGTGGCCTCGCTCGATTGCCAACATGAAAACGCTAGCGAGGACGTGATCATTCGCCACATGGTGGGCCGGGCCATGGCCGACCGTTACCCGCAGCGCACACCGCAGATTGGCGAGTTGGTGTTTGAAGTGCGCAATTGGAGTGTGCACCATGCAGAACACGGCGATAGAAAAATCATTAAAAATGTGAATTTGCAGATTAAGCGCGGTGAAATTGTAGGCATTGCGGGCCTGATGGGCGCAGGCCGTACCGAGTTGGCCATGAGCATTTTTGGCCGCAGCTATGGCCAGGGTATCAGCGGCGAGGTGCTCTTGCACGGCCAGACCATCGACACCAGCACAGTGCAAAAAGCCGTAGACCACGGCCTAGCCTATGTCACCGAAGACCGCAAAGGCTATGGCCTGGTACTCGACGAGTCCATCGCCTGGAACACGCCTTTGGCTAACCTGGGTGGCGTGTCGCGGCATGGTGTGATCGACGAGGGGCGCGAGTTTGCTATAGCGCAAGACTACCGACAGCAACTCCATATCCGCAGCCCCGACGTGCAAGCGCGGGTGGTGAATTTGTCGGGTGGCAACCAGCAAAAAGTGGTGCTCAGCAAATGGCTTTTTTCCAACCCACAAGTGCTGATGCTCGACGAGCCCACCCGTGGCATTGACGTCGGCGCCAAATTTGAAATCTACACCATCATGGCGGGCTTGGCGGCACAGGGTAAATGCGTGCTGATGATTTCCTCTGAAATGCCCGAGCTATTGGGCATGTGTGACCGCATTTATGTACTCAACGAAGGCCGTTTTGTGGCCGAATTTACGGCCCAAGAGGCTAGCCAAGAGAAAATCATGCGTTCTATCGTGACATCAGGAGTCCACTGACATGGCTACATCTGCAGCAAAAAATAGCAGCGGTCTTTTGAAAAATAATTTGCGTGAATATGGCTTGCTGATGTCCCTGGTTGCCATCATGTTGTTCTTCCAGGTCATGACCAATGGCACGCTGTTTCAGCCGCTGAATTTAACCAATTTAATTTTGCAAAACAGCTACATCATCGTCATGGCCCTGGGCATGCTCTTGGTGATCGTGGCTGGGCATATTGACCTGTCGGTCGGTTCGGTCAGTGGCTTTGTCGGCGGTGTGGCAGCGGTGCTGATGGTGCAATACGAAGTGCATTTTGTCTGGGCCACCCTGATCTGCCTGCTGCTGGGCGCGGTGATTGGCGCTGCCCAGGGTTACTGGGTGGCTTTTCATAAAATCCCATCGTTTATTGTCACTTTAGCGGGCATGTTGATTTTCAAAGGTTTGGCTTTGGCTGTGTTGCAAGGCTCTTCGGTAGGGCCTTTTCCGGCGGAGTTTCAATTGCTCAGCACGGGTTTTATCCCTGACCCTTTTGCGGGTGAGAATCTGCGCATTTTGTCTTTGATTGCAGGTTTGCTGATGGCCGTGGTGCTGCTGTTTGCACAGGTTCGCTCGCGTGCTGGCCGGGTGCGCCATGGCATGGACAGCGAGCCCTTGGTTTTCTTTTGGATCAAAAGCCTGGTCTTTGCGGCGATGATCGCCGGTTTTTGTTATTTGCTGTCTTCGTACAAAGGTTTGCCCAATGTACTCATCGTCATGCTGGTCTTGATGCTGGTGTACGACTTTGTCACCACCCGCACTACTCTGGGGCGGCGCATTTATGCGTTGGGCGGGAATGAAAAAGCCGCCCGGCTCTCGGGCATCAAAACCGAGCGCCTGACCTTTTACACTTTCATTAACATGGGTGTTTTAGCTGCCCTGGCCGGTTTAATTTTTGCCGCTCGCCTGAACACCGCTACCCCCAAGGCCGGCCTGGGTTTTGAGCTGGACGTGATCGCCGCTTGTTTCATCGGTGGGGCTTCGGCCTCGGGCGGTGTGGGCCGGGTACTGGGCGCGGTGATCGGCGCTTTCATCATGGGCGTGATGAACAATGGCATGTCCATCATGGGCATTGGCATTGACTACCAGCAGGTCATCAAGGGCTTGGTTTTGCTCGCTGCAGTGGTAGTTGATGTGTACAACAAGAAGGCCCGCTAACAGAGCCGCTTAGCCGCGCCGTTCTGTGCCGGGCTTATTTACCCAGCATGTCGGCCGGGTTCATATTGCCGGGCTGCTCTTCCATATAGCCTTTGCCATCTTTAACACCTTTTTTGCCCATGGTTTGCCAAGCGGTTTGTTGGCCGACTAAACGAGCCAAAAACTCCAATTCTTCATCGCTGTGGTTGATGGCCCCTGCGGCTGTCAGAGTGCGCCCATTTTTAGGCTGAGCTTCACCCCAAAAGGCTTGGTGGTAGCTCGACTGCGAGCGCACGGTGTCAGCTCCGGCAGCGACATCGACTGTGCCATAGCAATTGCAAAAATAGCTGCGCGCGTCTTGCTCGGGGAAGACCTCGGTGTAGACGCCTGTGCCGCGAATGCCAGCCGTCAGTGTGGGCGTATAAATTTGCCGCCGCCCGCCCTTGCCCCACACACTGGCCACCGCCCCGGTGAGCAAGCGCAGAATGCTGACCGCGTTGAGTGTGCTGCCGCGCTCGGCCACCAAGCGGGTGTTTTGCCGGACTTTAAAGGCAGCGTTGCCGATGACAAAAACCAGTTGCGAGCGCGGGCCGGTTTGTAGCACATCGCCGGTTTGGATGGACTGCTGCGCCTGCAAGCGGCTGCCGTTGACCAACACGTCGCCCATAAACTCCACCACATTGCTGCGTTGCTGGGCCTGCGCTGCGGCAAACCCACCCAAGCTGGTCCAGGCAGCAGCGGCTTGCAACACGCGGCGCCGTTGGAACCAAAGCAATTCCTCGGCACTGCGGCCTGCCAGGTGGTGTTGCGTCATAACGAGTCCTTCTATGGGGTGGGGCTAACGAAAGGTCGACGAAAGCGGGTCTGCGTTTGCAGGCGCCTCGGTGACAAAATTATCGCGGAAGCTAAAGTAAATGGAGCTGAAAAACATCGCCGCCAGCATCAGGGCCAGTGGCGCCAAAATACTGGCCAGCAAGCCTGGGCTGCCCATAAGTGCGCCAACCAGACTGGCCAGCAGGCCCACGCTCAAAAACAGGCCCATCCACAGCCCACCGTAGAGCGTGAAGGCACCCAGATTGCGCCAACAGGCCACAGCGCTGAAAAACAGGGCTTTAGCGGGGCCCAGGCCATACCAGTGCACCAGGGCAGGGGCATGCCAAAACAAGAGCGAGAAGGGCGTGTACAAGGCCAAGGCCAGCCACATAGCGGATTGAAAGCTCGGCTGCAAGACCAGCTCTTGGTTGATGCTGCCGCCCAGCAGGTAGAGCTTGGCAAACTGGCCGCCGTCTAGCACGCTGGTCAGGCCCATGATGAGCAAAAAGCCCGCTGCATAGAGCAGGCCGAGCACCAGCATGTCTTTGGCGCGTTGGCGCTCGGCGCGAAACGCCGCCAGCATCAGCACTGGCATGGGGAACTTGCCCTCGGCTGCCTGCTGGGTGGCGACCATAAAACCCAAGGTAATGGCGGGCAACAAGGCCAGCGCCAAAACACTGCCCAGCACGGGAATGAAAGAGGCAACCGATGCCACGGCCATGAACAGAAAAAACAACCCCGTCAAAGCCACGGGCTGTTTGAAGAAGGTGCGAATCCCCAGCTTGACCCACAGCAGACCGGTGCGCGCCGGAACGATGTTGAGTTTCATGCGGTTTCAAATGGGTTGCTAGCGGTCGCGGCTGCCACAGTGGGCGGTACAGCGGGCAGGAGGGGGGGCGACGGGGCTAAGCTTGGGGCGAGCATAAGTCCGCGCGGCTGCGCATTCTGCACCAAGCGCTGGCGCAGCACCCGTTCAAAATGCGCCGGGTCGTGGGCGCGCAACATGCTGGCGTCGCGCGGCAAATGCAAGTCCCACAGGCGCGAAACCCAAAAGCGCAGGGCCCCGGCGCGCAGCATTGCGGGCAGCAGTTGCTGCTCGGCAGCGCACAACGGCCGCACGCTTTGATAGGCGGCCACAAAAGCCGCGCGCCGCGCCGCCTCTGCCTGGCCTTCATGGCCGCTGGGCAGGTCGATGCACCAGTCGTTCAGGCACACGGCCATGTCAAACAGCCAGGTGTCGACGCCAGCAAAATAAAAATCAAAAAACCCGCTGAGCTGCATTCCGCTGAAGAGCACGTTGTCGCGGAATAAATCGGCATGCACCGGGCCGCGCGGCAGGGCGCCATAGGCCGAGCTGGCGGCAATATGGTTTTGGTAGGCCAGCTCCGAGCGGATCAAAGTGTCTTGCGCTGGCGTTAAAAACGGCAGCACCACGGGCACCGTCTCGTTCCACCAGGCCAGGCCGCGCAAATTGGCCTGCTGCAGCGGGTAATCGCGCCCGGCCAAATGCATACGCGCCAACATGGCTCCAACCTGGGCGCAGTGGCTGGCACTGGGGGTCAACTCACTCTGCCCGGCGAGGCGATTTACCACCGCAGCGGGCTTGTCGCAAAGCGTGTGCAAGATGCTGCCCTTGGCGTCGGCGGCCGGGTCGGGAACGGGGATGCCGCGCTGGGCCAAATGTTTCATCAGCTGCAGGTAAAAGGGCAACTGGGCGTGCGTCAGGCGCTCAAACACGGTGAGCACGTATTCGCCTTTGTCTTCTGGCCCTTGTGGGCCTTGTTCCGCCAGGCTCGTGGCAAAGTAATTGGTGTTTTCAATGCCCGCTTCAATGCCGCGCAGGGCGCTGAGCGTGCCCAGACCCAGGCGCTGCACCAGGGCGGCGGCGTCGGCAAAAGCTACTTCGGTAAATACGGCCATGTTTGCGAATGCGTCTCGGCTAAAAGTTAAAAATATTCCACACGCTGGGGCGTTTGCTGGCGTCGGACTCAAAGGTGCCATTGCC
The DNA here is from genome assembly GCA_947448675.1 of Betaproteobacteria bacterium. Taxonomy (GTDB): domain Bacteria; phylum Pseudomonadota; class Gammaproteobacteria; order Burkholderiales; family Burkholderiaceae_C; genus CANFOR01. The sequence continues at coordinate 677 of CANFOR010000075.1, read as the reverse complement.
GCGCGTGCCGTCTTCGGGCAGTACTTGGTAGGCGGGCAGGGGCAGTTTGGGTTGCACGCTGATGGCCTGCGTTTGCCCCCCCACGCGCAGCTCGTCGATCTGCACCGTGCTGCCGTCTTGCTGTAGGCGCTCGATTTTCTGGTCGCCCGGCAAATTGAGTTGCTCATTTTTTGATAGCTGTCCACGTACATTTGGTGCGCCTTGTGGGCCATTTTTGCTTTGTGCAAAGGGTGAAAACGGCAATGCGCAGCCGCTGCAGGCCAGTAGCCAGCACGAGGCAATGAAAAAACGGAGCGGAGCGCGCGGCATGCGGCATTGTAGGCGGGCACAATGCGCGTATGAACGACCTGCCTGCACAAGCTATTTCCGCACCCAACATCGCACCCAACATCGCGTCCAGCACAGCGCCCGCAACGGAGCCTAGCACCGCGCGCGCTGCCGAGCCGTCCCCCGTGCCCGTAACCGATGCCAGCGGCGGGATGGCGGCCAGCGCTGCGGTTGCTAACGCGGCAGCACCCAACACCCTGCTCTTGGTCGATGGCTCTAGCTACCTGTACCGCGCCTTCTTCGCCGGTGGCGACAGCATGAGCGTCACCTTGCCCGACGGCACAGTGCAAAAAACCGGCGCTATTCGCATCGTGATCAACATGATGAACAGCCTGCTCAAAGACTACCCG
>CANFOR010000074.1 GCA_947448675.1 Betaproteobacteria bacterium | reverse complement strand
CGTCACCTCGGCGGCCTTTTTCTCCCAATGCGGATCGAGCATTTGCTTCTTCAGCAAATGGCCACCCACCTGCTCTAGCCACTGCGGCTCTATTGCCGCCAAACCGCGCCCAAACAGGCGCGTGGTTTCGACCAGCTCAGCCGCCACCACCCAGCGGCCGGGTTTTTTAGAGAGTCGCGCACCCGGGTGGCGATAAAACTTGATGCCGCGCGCACCCAGGTATTCGCCCGCATTGCCGCTGGGCTTGGCGCCCTGGCCGCGCGCAGGCGCGGTGCCGGTGGCCGCAGCGAGCTCTTCGATCTTCCAGCCGATATTGCCCAGCAGGCCGCAGAGCAGGCTCAGGTGCAATTGCTCGTAGCTGGCGGGCGTGCTGTTGAGTTGCCATTTGTGCTCGGCCACCACGGTGTGCAGCTGCGAATAAATGTCGCGCCACTCGCGCACCCGGCGCACGTTGACGAAGTTTTGCCGCAGCAAACTTTCATATTGGCGGTTGGAGAGCTTGTGTTCACCGTGGCCGCCGCGCGCAGACTCGATCCACTTCCACAGCTTGAGGTAACCGGTGAACTCGCTCTTGTCGTCGTCAAACTTGGCATGCTGCTGGTCGGCCTGGGCCTGCGCCTCTAGGGGGCGGTCGCGCACGTCTTGCACGCTGAGCGCGCTGGCAATGACCAGCACTTCGTCGAGTGCGCCGCGCGTGCGTGCCTCCAAGATCATGCGGCCCACGCGCGGGTCCAGAGGCAGCTTGGCCAGCTCGCGGCCCACGGCAGTGAGCGCGTTGGCATCGTCCACCGCACCCAGCTCGGCCAGCAGTTGGTAGCCGTCGGCAATGGCGCGGCGCTGGGGCGCTTCTAAAAACGGAAAGTCTTCCACCGTTCCCAGGTGCAGGCTCTTCATGCGCAGAATCACCCCGGCCAGCGAAGAGCGCAAAATTTCAGGGTCGGTAAAGCGCTCGCGGCCGGCAAAATCTTTTTCGTCAAAGAGCCGGATGCAGATGCCGTTGGCCACGCGACCACAGCGGCCCGCGCGCTGGTTGGCTGCCGCTTGGCTGATCGGCTCGACCAGCAGTTGCTCCACCTTGCTACGAAAACTGTAGCGCTTGACGCGCGCTGTGCCTGCGTCTACAACGTATCGGATGCCCGGAACGGTGAGCGAGGTCTCGGCCACATTGGTGGCCAGCACAATGCGCCGGCCGCTGTACGATTCAAAAATGCGGTCTTGCTCAGCGCCCGAGAGACGGGCAAACAAAGGCAAGACTTCGGCGTTGCGGGTGAGCGGCTGGTGCGCCAGGTGCTTGCGCAAATGGTCGGTGGCCTCGCGAATCTCGCGCTCGCCGGGCAGAAAAATAAGAATGTCCCCCTGCTGCCCTGGCTCGCGCCACAGCTCGTCGACCGCGTCGGCAATGGCGTTGTTCAGGTCGTAGTCGCGGCTCTCTTCAAAGGGGCGGTAGCGCTGCTCCACCGGAAAGGTGCGGCCCGAGACCATGATGACCGGCGCTGGGCCTTTGCTACTGGCAAAGTGATCGGCAAAGCGCTGCGCGTCAATCGTGGCCGAGGTGACGATGATTTTCAAATCGGGCCTGCGCGGCAAAATTTGCCGCAGGTAACCGAGCAAAAAGTCGATGTTCAGCGAGCGCTCGTGCGCCTCGTCGATGATGATGGTGTCATAGGCATCGAGCAGCGGGTCGGTCTGCGTTTCGGCCAGCAAAATGCCGTCGGTCATCAGCTTGACAGAGGCATCGCGGCCCAAGCGGTCGGCAAAGCGCACCTTGTAGCCCACCACCTCGCCCAGCGGGGTTTGTAGCTCTTCGGCAATGCGCTTGGCCACCGAGCTGGCGGCGATGCGGCGCGGCTGGGTATGGCCGATCAGGCGCGGCTTTTGCCCGGGCCGGGCATTGAGCTTGCCGCGCCCCATGGCCAGCGCAATTTTGGGCAATTGGGTGGTTTTGCCCGAGCCCGTTTCACCGCAGACGATGACGACTTGGTGGGCGCTCAGGGCGGCTTCAATCTCATGGCGTTTGCCAGAAACCGGAAGCGCTTCGGAGAATTCAATCTTCAAATTGATTTGGCGTAGTTGGCAATGCCGTCGGTGATTTCTTTTTTAGCGGCTTCAGGACCTTCCCAGCCCAGCACCTTGACCCACTTGCCTTCTTCTAAATCTTTGTAGTGTTCAAAGAAGTGCGAGATGGTTTTCAGGCGCAGCGGGTTCATGTCTGCGGGCTTTTGCCACTGGGTGTAGAGCGAGCATTTTTTATCGATCGGCACGGCCAGTACTTTGCCGTCAACGCCTGCTTCGTCTTCCATCATCAAAATGCCAATCGCGCGGCAGGTCACCACCACGCCGGGGATCAAGGGCACGGGGGTGATGACCAACACGTCAACCGGGTCACCATCGCCGCTGATGGTTTTGGGCACATAGCCGTAGTTGGTCGGGTAGTGCATCGAGGTGCTCATGAAGCGGTCGACAAAAATCGCGCCGGACTCTTTGTCAACTTCGTACTTCACCGGGTCGGCGTTCATGGGGATTTCAATAATCACATTGAATTGCTCGGGGACGTTTTTGCCGGGGGAAACTTTGTCTAAGGACATGGATAGGGGTTCTCGGTGAAATGACAGGCTAGGACTAACCCTTATTTTACCGATTCGGCGCTGGGCATACGCCCCGATGCGCAATTTTTCACGCTACATTCAGCCCGTTGGCCAATCGGCTCCTGCTTGCAGGACGCATGAGGAAGCAACGCGGTGGGGGCTCCACATTGCGCGTTGCCTCTTCTACGTCCATCACAACAGGAGATTTTTATGACAGGCAATTCAGCGCTGATTTTTGCGCTCGTTTGTGGACTCATCGCCGTAGGTTACGGTGTTTGGGCCCGCGGTTGGATTCTTTCCCAAGACGCGGGCAATGCCCGTATGCAAGAGATCGCAGCGGCCATCCAGGCCGGTGCTGCGGCCTACCTGGCGCGGCAGTACAAAACCATCACCATCGTCGGTGTGGTGCTGGCGGTTTTGATCGCGGTCTTTCTCGACGGCATTACCTCGGTCGGCTTTGTGCTCGGCGCGGTGCTCTCGGGCGCTTGCGGCTTTATTGGCATGAACGTGTCGGTGCGCGCCAATGTGCGCACCGCCCAAGCCGCCACGCGCGGCATTGGCCCGGCACTCGACGTGGCCTTCCGGGGCGGCGCAATCACCGGCATGCTGGTGGTGGGCCTGGGCTTGCTGGGCGTGACGGGCTTTTACTGGTACCTCTCGGGTGCCAGCAAGGGCGGCGAAATGTCGGCCATGCTGAATCCGCTGATCGGCTTTGCGTTTGGCTCTTCGCTCATTTCCATCTTCGCCCGCTTGGGCGGCGGCATTTTCACCAAGGGCGCCGACGTCGGAGCAGATTTGGTGGGCAAAGTTGAAGCGGGAATCCCCGAAGACGACCCGCGCAACCCTGCCGTGATTGCCGACAACGTCGGCGACAACGTGGGCGACTGCGCAGGCATGGCCGCTGACCTGTTTGAAACCTATGCCGTGACCTTGATCGCCACTATGGTGCTGGGCGCGCTGTTGGTGACGGGTGGCGGCAGCAATGCCGTGGTCTACCCGCTCTTACTGGGCGCGGTGTCCATCGTGGCCTCGATCATTGGCTGCTTCTTTGTTAAGGCCTCGCCGGGCATGACCAATGTGATGCCCGCGCTCTACAAAGGTTTGGCCATTGCGGGTGTGCTCTCGCTGGTGGCGTTTTACTTTGTCACCAGCTCGGTGTTCCCACAAGCCATTGTGCTCACCGGTGGTAAAACCGTCTCTAGCATGGCCTTGTTTGGCTCTTGCTTTGTCGGCTTGGCACTGACCGGTGTGTTGGTCTGGATCACCGAGTTCTACACCGGCACCCAGTACGCGCCAGTGCGCCACATTGCGCAAGCCTCTACGACTGGCCACGGCACCAATATCATTGCGGGCTTGGGCGTTTCTATGCGATCGACCGCTTGGCCGGTGCTGTTTGTCTGCGCCGCCATTTTGGCCTCGTACAGCCTGGGCGGCTTGTATGGCATCGCCATTGCTGCGACCTCGATGTTGAGCATGGCAGGCATTGTGGTGGCGCTCGACGCTTACGGCCCCATCACCGACAACGCCGGCGGCATTGCCGAAATGGCCGAGCTGCCCAGCAGCGTGCGCGACATCACCGACCCGCTGGACGCCGTGGGCAACACCACCAAGGCCGTGACCAAGGGCTACGCCATTGGTTCGGCAGGCTTGGCCGCCTTGGTTCTGTTTGCCGACTACACCCACAAGCTCGAAGGCCTGGGCCAGTCGGTCAGCTTCAACCTGAGCGACCCAATGGTCATCGTCGGTTTGTTCATCGGCGGCATGATCCCCTACCTGTTTGGTGCCATGGCAATGGAAGCCGTGGGCCGCGCTGCGGGCAGCGTGGTGGTGGAAGTGCGTCGCCAGTTTGCCGACGGAGCCATCATGGCAGGCAAGCGCAAGCCCGACTACAGCGCCGCAGTGGACATGCTGACCACGGCTGCCATCAAAGAAATGATTGTGCCGAGCTTACTGCCCGTGGTGGTGCCGATTTTGGTCGGCCTTGTCCTCGGTCCCAAGGCGCTGGGCGGTTTGCTAATGGGCACCATCGTCACCGGCCTTTTTGTAGCCATTAGCATGTGCACCGGCGGTGGCGCTTGGGACAACGCCAAGAAGCTGATCGAAGACAACTTTGTTGACCGCGACGGCGTGACCCACAAAAAAGGCGGCGACACCCACAAAGCCGCTGTCACTGGCGACACCGTGGGCGATCCGTACAAAGACACTGCAGGCCCAGCGGTAAACCCCCTCATCAAGATTATCAATATCGTGGCACTGTTGATCGTGCCCTTGGTGGTCAAGGTGCATGGCGTCGATGCGCCAGCAGCTGCTGTTGCACCCGTTGCCGTAGTGGCGGCGGGCGCGGCTGCGGCGGCTGCCGCCGCAGGCGCTACCGTGGAGAAGAGCGACTCGGCCATGCAAGCCGCCGCACAAGCAGCAGCCGATGCGGCTTCGGTCAAGATTGACGGCGGCGTGGTCAAGTTCTACTTTGCCTCAGGCAAGTCAGACTTGGCCAGTGGCGGCAAAGAAGCCTTGAGCGCGGTTTTGAAAGGCGTTGGAGAAGGTAAAAAAGTAGCCATCAGTGGTTATGTAGACCCCAGTGGTGATCCGGTTAAAAACGCCGAAATCGCCAAAGCCCGCGCCTTTGCGGTGCGCGACCTGCTCAAAGCCTCGGGCGTAGCCGAAGACAAAATTGAACTCAAAAAACCCGAAGACATTAGCGCCGGTGCCACCAGCGCTGCCGAGGGTCGGCGCGTCGAAGTGAGCTTGATGTAAAACCTTGCCAACCCAGGGAAAGCCCGCGTTCTGCGGGCTTTTTTGCGCTTGCACACTATTAAATTTATAGCTTGAAACGCGCATGGATACTGCTCAAACGGCCAATTCACTTCATACGATAATAGAGCCCATGGAATGGACTCCACTCAAAAACCGCGCAGAAATATGGGCCTACCGCGTGGGCATTTTTGTGCTGATCAATTTCATCGACGACCCGGCTTGGCTGGCTTTGATGTTTTGCTAAGACCTTCTTTAGGCCATAAAAAAAGCCACCTCGCGGTGGCTTTTTGGGTTTGCGCTGAAGCTTAGTTCAAAGCATTCTTTTTGTCGCCCTTGTAGGTGTACAGGGTCATAGCGGGGTTCTTCAACTCGCCATTGCTTTCAAACTGAACCGTGGTGGTCACGCCTTTGAAATTGGTTTTGCCAATGAAGGGGGTGTAGACCTTGGGGTCGGCGCTGCCAGCGGCTTTCATGGCCTCTACCAACACAAACACGGCGTCATAGACGTAGGGGCTGTAAACCTGGAACTGTCCAGGGAATTTAGCGTCGTAACGGGCTTTCCAGGCCTTGCCAGTAGGCATTTTCTCCAGCGAAGCGCCGCCTTCAGCGCAGACCACGTTGTCTAGCGTCTTGGCACCGCCAGATTGCTTGATCAGGTCCATGGTGCAGATGCCGTCGCCGCCGAAGTACTTCTGGCGGGTCAGGCCCAGTTGTTCCATTTGGCGCAGCATCGGGCCAGCTTGGGGGTCCATGCCACCGAAGAAAATGGCATCGGGGTTCTTGGCCTTGATGGCGGTCAAGATGGCCATGAAGTCGGTGGACTTGTCGGTGGTGTACTGCTCGTCCACAACGGTCATGCCCTTTTGCTTGGCGGTGTTTTTGAACACTTCGGCCACGCCTTGGCCATAGGCGGTGCGGTCGTCAATGATGGCAACCGTCTTGAGCTTGAGGCCGTCAGCTGCATAGAAAGCCAGGCCAGCGCCCAGGGCGTTGTCATTGGCCAGCAGACGGTAGGTGGTCTTGTAGCCAGGCTTGGTGAGGTTGGGGTTGGTGGCCGATGGGGTGATGTGGGGAATGCCACAGTCGTTGTAAATTTTGGAAGCAGGGATGGTGGTGCCCGAGTTCAAGTGACCGGCCACGCCAGCGACCTTAGCGTCGCACAATTTTTGTGCGGCAGCAGCGCCTTGTTTGGGGTCGGCAGCGTCATCTTCAGCCACCAATTCGAGTTTGACCTTTTTGCCGCCGATCACCACGCCTGCAGCGTTCAGGTCATCGATGGCCATGCGGGCGCCGTTTTCATTGTCTTTGCCATAGGAGGCTTGCGCGCCCGAGATGGGGCCGACGTGGCCAATTTTGACGACCATATCTTGCGCGGCGGCCAAGCCACCGAGCATTGCCACGGCAGCAGCCACGGTCAGTTTTAACTTCATTTGCATACGAGCTCCAATAAGAACGGGTTAGGAAAAATCAAGGCTTGAAAAAAAACGATCTCAAGACCTCCGAAGATACCGCAATTTTTGCGCCAGCCCTATAGGGAACACGCTTAGTTCGCAACCGCGGCCACTTCGTGTTTTTGGGGTGCATAGCCGCGCTGGGTGTAGTGCTTCCAGCGCTGGCGTGCGGGCACCACATCGGGTGCCGCCACCACTTCGATCAATCGCTCAAAACTTTCAAAGCCCGCAGGCAGCTCGGTGCCCACATTCACCAGCACTTGGTGGTGCGGCAAGGCAGCTGCGCCTAAATTCTGCGCCTCAACCAAGACCACGGGGCTGGCCTGCAGCATCTGGGCGGGCGCGTCGGCAAAGCAATGCGGCACAAAGTCGAGCACAGAAAAAGTCCATAGCGCTTGGTCGAGTCTGGCCAGGGTGCTGGCCGGGCCGGTGAGCACCAGCTTGGCTCCGCTGCCCAAGGCCTTGCGCACCAGGCGGCACACGTAGGCCAGCGGCTCGGGCGCGTTGAGGTGAAAGCTAATTTCGGTCATGTTGCCCCGATCATCTTGCAAGCGGCAGCCGCGTGGCTTTAGGCTTTTTTATTTTTAACCAGCTTGGCATTGGATTTTGCACCTGATTTTTCGCTCGCTACTTTTTTAGGAGCTGTCAACGCAGTATCTGTGCGGCTTGCAGCCTGATCGAGCACGTAATGCAAGAGCAACCCGACGGGCCGCCCGGTCGAGCCTTTGGCCGCGCCGCTCTTCCAGGCAGTGCCTGCAATGTCCAAGTGCGCCCAGGCAAAACTACCTGCAAAGCGCTGCAAAAATTTAGCCGCCGTAATAGCGCCCCCAGCGCGGCCGCCCACATTGGCCACGTCGGCAAAATTGCTTTTCAGCGCTTCGGCATAGTCTTCGTCGAGGGGCATGCGCCAACACAGGTCGAGCGCTGCATCGCCCGCGCGCTCCAGGCTGCCCGCCAGCATGTCGTCGCTGGCAAACAGGCCGCTGCGCACACCGCCCAGGGCCACTACGCAAGCGCCGGTCAGGGTGGCGATGTCAATCACCGCGCGCGGCTTAAAGCGCTCGGCATAGCTCAGCGCGTCGCACAAAATCAAGCGGCCTTCGGCATCGGTGTTGAGCACTTCAATGGTTTGCCCGCTCATGCTGGTGACCACGTCACCGGGCTTGAGGGCGCGGCCATCGGGCATGTTCTCGCAGCTGGGAATCAAACCCACCAGGTTGATGGCCGGTTGCAGCTCGGCCACCGCGCGGAAGGTACCCAGCACACTGGCCGCGCCGCACATGTCGAACTTCATCTCGTCCATCTCGGCGGCGGGTTTGATCGAGATGCCGCCCGTGTCAAACGTAATGCCCTTGCCAACCAACACCACGGGCGCGTCTTTGGCAGCGCCACCCTGGTAGTGCAAGACGATAAAACGCAGCGGCTCTGGTGAACCCTGGGCCACGGCCATGAAGGAGCCCATGCCCAGCTTGGCCACTTCTTTGGGGCCCAGCACTTTGCAATCAATCACCTTGGCGCCCTTGGGCAATGGCAGACGGGCGAGCGCCTTGGCAGCATCGCCCAGCATGGTGGGCGTGGCGTGGTTGGCCGGGCGGTTGCCCCATTCGCGGGCCAGCGCAATGCCTGCAGCGGCCGCGCAACCCAGGGCGAAGGCAGCTTGGCAAGCGGCCGCATCGCTCACGCCCATGCGCACCTTGGTCAGGCGGTGCTCGGGCGCTTTGCTCTTGGTGGCGTGGTAGTGGTAGCCCGCTTGCGACACTGCTTGCACCGCGGTGGCCAGCACCGCGTTTTGCGCATCGCCCAAACCCGAGAGGCAGACCAGCAGATGCTCGGCCTTGGCGTCTTTGAGCAGGGCCATTGCGGCGAGCAGCGCGGTTTTCACGTCCCGCGCAGCAGCACTGCCGACGTGGGCCAAGACCACACGGCGTGCGGCAATGCCCTCGGGCCGGTAGCAGACCAGGGCTTTGCCCGGCTTGGCGGCGAGGTCGCCCTCGGCCAGTGCAGTACGCGCCAAAGTCGACAGTGCGTCCTTGCCCAATAACTCGGTGCTGGGTAGCAGTACGATCAGGGCATCGGCCTTTTCCGTGCAACAGGCTTTGAAGTCGAGGGTCTGGAGTTGAAAGTTCATAATTGGAGCCTGTTGCCAAGCGTGTGCGCGCCGTTAAAACCCCATGTTATTCCATTCTTCCCTTCGCAAAGAGTTGTCGCGTAGTTTTGGTGCCACCCTGGTGGTGCTCTCGACCATTGTGCTGACCATGCTGCTGATTCGCTCGCTGGGCCTGGCCTCGCGCGGCAATGTGGCCTCGGCCGACGTGCTGCTGGTGATCGGCTACTCGGTGCTGGGGCAATTGCCTACACTCTTGGCGCTGTCGCTTTTTATTGCCATCGTGGCCTGCCTCTCGCGCATGTACCGCGACAGCGAGATGGCCATTTGGTTCTCCAGCGGGCGCGGCCTGCTGGCCTTTTTGGGGCCGATCTTTCGCTTTGCCTGGCCGATCTTGCTCAGCGTGGCCCTGCTTTCGCTGGTGGTGTGGCCCTGGTCCAACCAGCAGGTGCAAGACCTGCGCGAACGCTTTGAGCGGCGTGGCGACCTAGAGCGCGTGGTGCCCGGTCAGTTTCAAGAATCGGCGGGCGGCACCCGGGTGTTTTTTGTCGACAAAGAATCGGTCGAAGGCATGCTGGGCAAAAACGTGTTTATAGCCGCCAACGACAACAGCAAAGACTCCATCACCTCGGCCCGCAATGGCAGCATTGAGAGCCTCAACGGCGACCGCTTTTTAATGCTCCGCAACGGCCAGCGCTTAGAACAAGCCACAGGCCAAGGCAGCCTGCGCATCAGCGAATTTGCCGAGTACGGCACCGACATGAGCCAGCAAAGCCAAGGCGACCAAGCTGCCCTGCCAGTGCGCTTCAAGCCCAGCTTGACGCTGCTGCGCCAACCCACCCGAGTTAACCAAGGTGAGCTGGCGTGGCGCATGGGACTTGCGTTGGCAGCTATTAATTTTGTAGTATTGGCACTGGCCGTGTCGAGCGTTAACCCCCGCTCGGGGCGCAGCACCAACCTGGCTTTTGCACTGTTCGCTTTTATTTTTTACTACAACCTGCTCAACCTGGGGCAAAGTTGGATCGGCTCAGGGCAAATTAGCTTTACCCGCTACATGCTGACCTTGCACCTTGGCGCGTTTGTACTGGGCATGGGCTGGCTGTACAAACGCCACCTGAACTGGACCCTACGCGGTGCCCTGCGTGCCAGTTTTGCCAGCGCCGTGCCCCGTGAAGCCAAACCGAGCAGGCCGCGCGCATGAAGACCGTACGCCGCCTGATCTACCTCGAAACCCTGGCTGCGGTGGGTTTTGTGACCTCGGCTTTTTTGGCTTTGTTTTTCTTTTTTGACTTTGTAGACGAGCTGCAATGGTTGGGCAAAAGCGGCACCGGCCGCTTGGAAGACACCTACCAATTGCAGCATGTTTTTAGCTATGTCTTTTTGGTGATGCCCACACATTTGTACGAGTTGCTGCCGATTACCACCTTGATCGGCACCATCTTTGTGATGGCGCGTTTGGCGCAAAGCTCCGAGTACACCATCCTGCGCACCAGCGGCCTGGGGCCGGGCCGGGCGCTGCAAACCCTGCTCGGCCTGGGCCTGGGTTTTGTGCTGCTGACCTTTGCCGTGGGCGACTACCTGGCCCCCTACACCGACCTGCAAGCCCAGCTGCTCAAGGCGCGTTACCAAGGCAATATTACGGTTGGGCGCACCGGCGCTTGGCTCAAAGAAAAGCAGCGCTACGGCAGCTATGCAGTGAACGTCAATGCGCTGTCCGTCACGGGCATGCAAGGTATTCGCATTTTTGAGTTCGACGCCAATGGGCTCTTGGTTTCGCTCACCCAAGCCGATCGCGGCCGGGTGGACAATGCGGACGCCTGGGTGCTCGACAAAGCCACCCGCACCGAATTTCAGACCGCAGTGCCGGCGGGGCAAACGCCACGAGCAGCCAACAGCCAAAGCCGCATCAACCGCGTGCTGCTCGACAACTACCGCTGGCCGACGGAGATTTCACTAGAGATGGTCTCGGTAGCCCTGCTCAAACCCGAGCGCATGCGCACGGTCGATTTGTACCAATACATCCAACACCTCGAAGCCAATGGCCAGGCCTCGCAGCGCTATGAAATCGAGTTTTGGAAAAAAGTTTTTTACCCGCTCAGCTGCATCGTCATGGTGGTGCTGGCCCTGCCCTTTGCCTACCTGCACTTTCGCTCGGGCAACATCACCAACTACGTGTTTGGCGGGGTGATGATCGGCATCAGCTTTTTCTTGCTCAACAACGTTTTTGGCTACATTGGCAACCTCAACAATTGGCTGCCATGGGTGGCCGCAGGCGTGCCCGGTCTACTGTATTCCATTGCCTCGCTGGCGGCTTTTGGTTGGCTGGTATTGCGGCGTTAATGGCGCTTTAACAAGAACTTTTTGAGATATGACCCAAGGCATTATTTTGTTCGCCCACGGCTCGCGTGACCCCCTGTGGCGCGCCCCGGTGGAAGCCGTGGCCGAGCGCATCCGCCAGCGCGCGCCGGGCACACCGGTGGCCTGTGCCTACCTGGAGCTGTGCGTGCCCGACATGGCCACTGCCGCTACTAATTTAATAGCTGCCAACGCAAATTCCATAAGGGTTTTGCCGCTTTTTCTAGGGGTAGGCAAGCATGCGCGGGAAGACCCGCCCCTGCTGCTGGCCGAGTTGCGCAGCGCCCACCCCAGAGTCGCCATCACGCTCTTGCCT